>PKUI01000174.1 GCA_002869605.1 Desulfuromonas sp.
ACCGTTGACTGCCCTTCGATGAGGGCAATATTAACCGTAAACTCACCGTTACGCTTGACAAACTCCTTGGTTCCGTCGAGAGGGTCGACCAGCCAGAAATGCTGCCAGTTCTTGCGTTCCTCGTAGGGGATATCCTTGCCCTCCTCGGAGAGGGTCGGGATATCCGGAAATTGTTCACGCAGTCCCTTTTCGATCACTTCGTGAGAGGCCTTGTCGGCTGCTGTCAGGGGAGACTTGTCGTCTTTCATCTCGACTTCGATCTCGCCCTGGTAGATCTGCATGATCGCCTCACCGGCCTGCCGGGCAATGGCACAAACGTGCTGCATGCTGTAGCTGAGTTCCTCTGAACCTGTCACAGGCTGCATCTTGCTCATCGCTCCGTCCCTTCCTGCACGCCCCAGGCGCTGTCACTCTCGTCGAGAATCTTGCGCACGATCTCCTCGGCGAGTTCGTCGGCGCTCGCTTCTGCGGCATTCACAACAATCTCCGGGTTCGAAGGGGGGTCGTAGCCTGAATCGATGCCGGTAAAATTAACCAATTCCCCGTTGCGCGCTTTTTTGTAGAGCCCCTTGGGATCTCGCTGCTCGCAGACCTCGAGCGGGGTACTGACGTACACCTCGATGAATTCGCCTTCTTCGAGGAGCTCACGCGCCATATCCCGCTCACTACGGAAGGGAGAGATGAACGACACCAGTACAATCAGACCGGCATCGACAAACAGCTTGGCGCTCTCGGCAACACGGCGGATATTCTCGACCCGGTCGGCATCGGTAAAACCGAGATCACGGTTCAACCCGTGGCGTACGTTATCGCCATCGAGCAGGTAGGTATGCTTACCGAGCGACAACAGCTTTTTTTCCACCAGGTTGGCAATGGTTGACTTGCCCGCACCCGAAAGACCGGTAAACCAGAGCACCTTGGGCTGCTGGCCCTTCATGGCCGCCCTGCTGTGCTTGTCGACGTCTACCGCCTGCCAGTGGATATTGGTAGCACGCCGCAAGGCAAAATCGATCATCCACGCAGCCACGGTGGCGTTGGTCATGCGATCGATCAGGATAAAATTCCCGGTGGTACGATTATCGTTGTAGGCGTCCACCGCAATCGCCTTGGACAGCGACAGGTTGCAGACACCGATTTCATTCAGGGAGAGCGTTTTCCCCGCCTGCTGCTCAAGCGTGTTGACATTGACCTTGTGCTTGAGACTGCTTACCTGCGCCGGTACAACCGAAGCACCTGTCTTGAACAGGTAACTGCGCCCGGGCAGCAGGACATCCTCATGCATCCAAACCAGGTGAGCCTCGAACTGATCGGCAAATTCAGGCCGTTGCTGAGGTGCGGCAAGCAGCTCGCCGCGACTGATATCAATTTCGTCCTGAAGGGTCAGCGTAACCGCCTGCCCGGCAACCGCTTCTTCCAGATCGCCATCCATGGTGACGATTCGTGCCACCTTGCTCGTTTGCCCCGAAGCCGGCACCACAACTTCATCTCCGGGCTGAATTGTGCCCGAGGCAATGGTTCCACTGAACCCCCTGAAGTTCAGGTCGGGCCGGTTGACCCACTGCACCGGCATACGAAATGGCTTATCCAGGTATTCGTTTTCAAAGGTAACCGTCTCAAGGTAGGCCATCAAGGTCGGTCCGTGATACCAGTGGGTCTGGACGCTCGGCTCGATGATGTTATCCCCTTTGAGAGCAGAAATCGGAATACAGGTAATATCCTCAAAACCGAGCTGTGAGGCGAAGGCTTGATAGTCTTCCCGGATAGACTCGAAGGTCTTCTGGCTGTAATCGACCAGGTCCATCTTGTTGACCGCCACCACCACCTTACGAATACCCACTAAAGACACCAGGTAGCTGTGGCGACGGGTCTGGTCGAGCACACCTTTTCTCGCATCGATCAGGATGACGGCCACTTCGGCCGTTGAGGCGCCGGTAATCATGTTCCGCGTGTACTGTTCATGCCCCGGAGTATCGGCAACGATGAATTTGCGCTTGTCGGTCGAAAAGAAGCGGTAGGCTACATCGATGGTAATCCCCTGCTCCCGCTCAGCCTGCAGACCGTCGAGCAACAGTGCGTAATCGATATCCTCCCCTTGCGTACCGACGCGCTTGCTGTCGGCCTCAAGTGCAGCAAGCTGGTCTTCGAAGATCAGCTTCGAATCCCACAGCAAACGGCCGATCAGGGTGCTTTTACCGTCATCCACACTGCCACAGGTAATGAAACGCAACAGCGACTTATGTTCCTGGGCCTTGAGATAGGCGTGTATGTCTTCAGCGATCAGGTCTGACTGGTGAGCCATTAGAAGTACCCTTCCTGCTTTTTCTTTTCCATGGAGCCGGCCTGGTCATGATCGATTACCCGCCCCTGTCGCTCGCTGGTGCGCGTCAGCAGCATCTCCTGGATAATCTCCGGCAGCGTGGTGGCGGTAGATTCAACGGCGGCCGTAAGCGGATAACAACCGAGGGTCCTGAAACGAACCGACTTCATCATCGGCGTCTCACCCGGGTCGAGCGGGATACGCTCGTCGTCAACGAGAATCAACAGGCCATCACGCTCCACAACCGGTCTTTCCTTGGCATAGTAAAGCGGCACGATCGGAATCTGCTCCAGGTAGATGTACTGCCAGATATCAAGCTCGGTCCAGTTGGAAAGCGGAAAGGCGCGGATACTTTCTCCTGGGCTCACCCGCGCGTTGTAGATGGTCCACAACTCGGGTCGCTGTGCCTTGGGGTCCCAGCGATGGCTGGACGTGCGGAATGAAAATATACGTTCCTTGGCGCGCGATTTTTCCTCATCTCGCCGCGCGCCACCGAAAGCCGCGTCGAATTTATATTTATCGAGCGCCTGCTTGAGCCCTTCGGTCTTCATGACGTCCGTGTAGAGGGCGCTGCCGTGGGTGAATGGGCTGATATTCTGACTGACCCCATCCTCGTTGGTGTGCACCAGCAGGTCGAAGCCATGTTCGCGCGCCATGCGATCGCGAAACTCGATCATCTCGCGAAACTTCCAGGTCGTGTCGATGTGCATCAACGGAAACGGCGGCTTGGCCGGGTAAAACGCCTTACGTGCCAGGTGCAGCATGACCGAAGAGTCCTTACCGATAGAGTAAAGCATCACCGGGTTTTCAAACTCTGCAGCAACCTCGCGGATAATATGGATGCTCTCGGCCTCAAGTTGCCTCAAGTGTGTCATTTCAAGCTTCATTTAGAAGACCTTCTTCCTATAAAGAAAACGTAAGGGCTAAATCTTGCCTTTAAAAATTTGTTTACGCAGGTATGTGACGATCTCGGACACGGCATCATCACTCGACTGCCGATCGAGAGTCACCGTAATCTCCGGGAACGGTGACGGTTCGTAATCGAGGTGTATCCCCGGAAAATCATGGTATTCTCCAACACGTGCCTTGGCGTAATGCCCCTTATCATCGCGCTTCTCACATTCTGACAAAGAGGTATCGACATGCACCTCGACGAACTGCTTGGCCAGACCACGGGCAAACTCGCGGCTCTCACGAAAGGGCGACACGAAAGAGGCGACGACAATCACGCCATTTTTTTCAAGCATGGCGCACAGATGACCCGCGCGACGGATGTGGCGGTTGACCTCTTCAGGTGAAAAACCGGTCTCCGGAAACAGGGGGCGAACATCCCTCCCATCGATCCTTTCAACCTTGAGCTCTTTCTCTTTCAGCTGGTTAAAAACCTTTTCGGCCAGCTCTTTTTTTCCGGACGCCGGCAACCCGGTAAACCACAGCACAAAGGAGGGGATCTCACGTTTGCCATAACGGATACGCTGCCAAAGACGTTCGTGCATAAAGTAGAGCCCCATCTTGGCCACCACTTCGAGCAAGCCAACGGTAAGGGCTAACGCGAATTCACCGGTAAAAATAAAAACGATGATCGCCGTCGTAATCGTTGCCCAGGTCCGCCAGGAAATGGCTTTCAGAATCGAGCGACGGTGTGTTTCGTACTGCATAGAAAGTCTTTCTGTTTTTCAGTCTTCTCTAGCGACAGGGACACCTATCAGATGGATAGATTTGGACCTGAAAAAAGTGCCTACACACCTAAGCCCATGAGACGCAATTGATCAATCAACGGAAAACCCGATTATCACACATTTCTTTGAGCATTTAAACGCATGCTCTTTCTATGCCACAACTCGCCCCGAACACAAATTCCAAAACCATCAGTTTTCAGACACTTACACAGACATCCTGCAAACCCCAAAAGGCTGATCCGTCTTTTCGCGACAAAAAGGGCCACTCCCAAGCGGAGTGGCCCTTTCGAACAGCCCTCAATCTAGCCGATATTCATTCCCCCAGATAGGTATACGAAACCAGCATTTTGTCGAGCATTGAGATGAAGTGGCTGGTCTCCTTGAAGGAGACCTTGCGCGAGGCGACGCTCTTTTCCAGGGTGTCGCGCACATGCTTGAGGATCTCCGGCCCCTTGTACTGCACGTACTTGAGGCTCTCCCAGGTGGCGTCGCCGTCGATCACGGTGTCGATCTTGTAGTTGGTCTTGCGATTAAACGTGACATGCACGGCGTTGGTGTCGCCGAACAGGTTGTGCATGTCGCCGAGGATCTCCTGGTAGGCGCCGATCATAAAGAAACCGACGTAGTACTCCTCATTGGCGCGCACCTTGTGCAGCGGCAACGCCTTGGTGCGCCCCTGCTCGCCGACGAAGCTGCTGATCTCGCCGTCCGAGTCGCAGGTGATATCGGCGATGGTCGCCATCACGTCCGGCTTCTGGTTGAGCCGCTGGATCGGCACGATCGGAAACAGCTGGTCGATCGCCCACGAGTCGGGAACCGACTGGAAAAGCGAGAAGTTGGCGAAGTAGGTCTGGCGCAGGGCGAGCTGGAAGCTCTGCAGCTCTTCGGGAACGATCTTCATCCGCTCGACGATGGTGTTGATCTTGATGAAGATCTTGTTGCACAGCCACTCGGCCAGGGCGCGGTCGTGCAGATTGAGGTAACCGAGGGTGAAGAGGCTGACCGCCTCCTGAATCAGCTGCAGGGTGTCGTGATAGTCCTCGCGCAACGAGTGGCGGTCGAGGCTCTTGTAGATGTCGTTGAGCTTACGCACCGTCGGCGAGAGCTTATCGGCCTGCTCGATGACGTCGGCGTAGTCGGGCAGCGCGTTCTGGGTGTTGGTGTTGAGGATGTCGGTCACCAGCACCGAGTAGTGGGCGACAATCGCGCGACCCGACTCGGAGATGATGTTCGGACACGGCACACCGGCCTCCGTACAGACGTTTTTGATCTGGTAGATGACGTCGTTAGCGTACTCCTCGACCGAGTAGTTGGCGCTTGAAAAGTAGCTCGACTTGGTGCCGTCGTAGTCGACCCCGAGCCCGCCACCGACATCGACATACTCGAGCCCGACCCCGAGTTTGACCAGCTCGGCGTAGATCCGCCCCCCTTCGTTGAGGGCATTCTTGATGCGGTCGATCTTGGTGATCTGGCTACCGATGTGAAAGTGCAGCAGCTTCACCTGATTGAGCAGTCCGTTCTCCTTGAGGAGCTCGACCGCGGCGAGCAGCTCAGAGATCTTGAGGCCGAACTTGGCGTCGCTGCCGCCGGAGGTTGCCCACTTGCCGGTCCCCTTGGAGGAGAGCTTGACGCGGATGCCGAGCTTCGGGGTAATACCGATTTTCTTCGACAGCTCGATGATCTTCTCGAGCTCGAACAGCTTCTCGACCACGATGGTGATGTCGTAGCCGATCTTGTTGGCGTACAGCACCGTCTCGATGAAATCGCGGTCCTTGTAGCCGTTGCAGATGATCGGCAGCTTACGCCCGGTAGCGAAGGATATCGCCGCCACCAGCTCCGGCTTGGAACCGACCTCGAGGCCGATATTGTACTTCTTGCCGAACTCGGCGATCGCCTCGACCACCTGACGCTGCTGGTTGACCTTGATCGGGAAGAAGGTCTGGTAGCGTTTCGGGTACTCGTACTCCTCGATGGCATTCTCGAAGGCGCGGTTGATGGCATCGATCCGCCCTTTCAGGACGTTCATGAAACGGATCAGGATCGGCGGCTTGATGTTACGCTGCACCAGGTCATCCATCAGCGCCCTGAGGTCGATACCGCTTTTGGCATGCGGAGAGGGGTGCACGCAGACATGCCCCTTCTTGTTGATGGAGAAGAAGCCATCCCCCCAGTTGTCCATGTTGTAGATCCGAGCCGAATCCTTGATTGACCAACGCTCCATGCGCACCCCTCACAGACGAATAGAAATATCTTTAACTATGCACCAGCCCACCTCAGGAGAGGCGGCTGCGAAAATCCTCGTAAACGAAACTCCGCACCACCTTCAACTCCCCCGTCTGCGGTTCGTAGGTGCAGAGGTGGGGATGCTGAATGCCGTTGAAGGTGGTGGTTTTGACCATGGTGTAATGGGCCATATCAAAAAATGCAAGCCTGTCCCCCGCCTTCAGCGGCTGTTCGAAGGACCAGTCGCCGATGATATCTCCAGCCAGGCACGACGACCCGCCGAGGCGATAGGTGCAAGCCTTCTCTCCGGCGTCGAAGCCACCGAGAATCTCGGGGCGATACGGCATCTCGAGCACGTCGGGCATGTGACAGGTCGCCGAAACATCGAGAATCGCAGTGTCGATCTGGTTATGCACCACGTCGAGTACCTCGCCA
>PKUI01000131.1 GCA_002869605.1 Desulfuromonas sp.
GATGACCGGCGGCCGCACCTCGTCGACAGCGGTCAGCACCGCCTCGCGCGGCGGTTCCTTTTTCATCTTGAAGTGCCGGTAGATGTTCTCCACGTCGACAATCGGGTCGTCAACCAGCAGCCCCAAGGCCAGTACCAGGGCAAACAGGGTCACACGGTTGATCGAGTAGCCGAACCAATAGTTGACCAACAGGGTCAACGAGTAGATGATCGGAATCGAAACCGCGACGATAAACGCTTCGCGCCAACCGAGGGCGAAGAAAATCAAAGCCAGCACCGTAACGATCGCGATCGACAGGTGCATGATCAGCTCGTTGACCTTGTGATTGGCGGTTTCGCCGTAGTTACGGGTTACTTCGACGCCGATGTTGTCGGGGATGATCGTCCCCTTCATTGCATCCACCGCCTCAATCACGTCTTCGGCGACGTTGACGGCGTTGGTCCCCTTCTGCTTGGCCACCGCCACGTGCACCGCGTGGTACTCAGCTGATGTGCTGGTGTCCGAGGCCGGCCCGAAACGCAGGCGGGTGTAGCTGTCAGGCTCGGCCATGCCGTCGCTGACCGTCGCAATGTCGCGCAAAAACACCGGTGAACCCTGGTAGACACCGACCACCAGATCCATCACTTCGTAGGGCGACTGGAAGAAGCTGCCGGCCTTGACCAGCAGCGCCTTGTTGCCACGCATGAAATTTCCGGCCGGCATAGCCAGGTTCGCACCCTGCAGGGCACGCCGCACATCCAGTGCACCGAGACCACGGGCCGCAGCGGCCTGGGCGTCAAGTTCTACCTGCACCTGCCGTGGACGCCCACCGATCACCTGTGTTACCGAGGTATGTTCCACCGACTGCAGGCGATCGACCACCTCCTCGGCCACCCGCCGCAGGTCGTGGTCATTCATCTGTTCACTGTAGAGCGCGAAGTTGACGATCGGTACATCATCGACCTCGACCGGTTTGACTACCCAGCCAGCCACCCCCGGCGGGATCATGTCCTCGTGGGTAACGATCTTGTTGTGCAGCTTGACCAGCGATTCGATGCGATCCTCGCCGACCGTGAAGCGGGCAGTAACCACCGCCAGGTCGGGGCGCGACATGGAATAGACATACTCGACCCCGTCGACCTGCCAGAGCAGCTTCTCGAGCCGGGTCGAGACCATCTTTTCCACTTCAGCAGCCGAGGCACCCGGCATGTGCACGTAGACATCGGCCATCGGCACCACGATCTGCGGCTCTTCCTCACGCGGGGTAAGGGCCAATGCGGCAATGCCGGCCAGAACCGCGAGCACAATCAGGATGATCGACAGGTTGCCATCGAGAAATTTATCGACGATGCGTGTCGGCAGGGAGTGCTTGTTGGCCATCGATTAATCCTCCAGCACGGCCCCGTTGACCGCCTGATCCACGCCTGCGGTTACGTAGCGCATCCCCGGGCTGAGACCCGCAAGAAGTTCGATTTTGTCATCGTGCACCCGCCCCGGTCGGACCAGGCGATAACGCAGGGTGTTCTGTTCGTCGACCACAAACACCCCGTAAAGCTGGCCACGCTGAACCAGGGCACTGCGCGGCACAAGCACCGTCGGAACTTCTGGTTGCCCCACATAGACCCTGGCATAAAGCCCGGCTCGGATCTCCGCATCTTCGGGCAGATCGAGAACAATCTGAAAGGATCGGCTACGCGGATCGGACGCCGGCAGCACCTCGGCCACCTTGGCCGCAAGTCGTTTTTCGAGCGCCGGCAGTTCCACGCTCAGGCTCTGGCCAGTTTGGATCTTGCTAGCCCAAGCATCGCCGATCTCTGCGCGCACCTGCAGTTTCCCGGCACGATCAAGCACCACCAAGGGGGTTCCCGGCATCACCGTGCTCCCTTCGCGCACCTCTTTGCGCACCACCCGGCCGGCGTAGGGGGCCACCACCCGCGAATAGGAGGCCGCGGTACGCGCTGCCGACACCGAGGCTTCGGCGGAGCGGAGTTGCTGGCGAGCCATCTCCAGTTCCGCACTGACCCGATCCATTTCCTGGGGCGTCACCGCCTGCTGGGAAAACAAATTCTGGTAACGCTCGAAAGTCTTGTTCGCCAGCGACGCGCGCGCTTCGGCCGCCTGTTGTGCCCCTTCGGCCTCGGCCAGACGGTCCCCTGCCACATTATCCTCGATGGTTACCAGCAGCGCGCCCTGGGCAACACTCTGCCCTTCACTCACTCCGATGCGCTTGACCCGCCCGTCAATACGTGAAGTAATCATGCCGCGCGCCGAACTCTCGACCGTACCGACAAACATCTCCGCACCGGCGAGCAGACTCGCCTCTGCGGTCGCCACGGTCAGCCCTTGCACCTTCGACGCCTCACCAAGCGTACGGCCCGGTTCAATATCGCTGCCACAGCCGACCAGCACCACCAGCCCCAGCAGAGCCATCCCGATCACAGTTACTACTCTCGTCATTTCTCTTTCACCTCACCGGGGAGCAGCAGTGCTACGAAGCCCCCTCCTTGGAAATGGATATTGCCGCGCGCCTGAACCAGTGCCGCTTCGGCGTCAACCAGATCGGCCCGTGCACGATCGAGGGCCGACTGCACACCGAGCAGATCGGAAAGATCTGAAAGCCCCGCCGCATAGCGCCCCGCAAGCAGGTGGTGGCTCTCTTCCGCCTCGGCCACGGCACGCTGCGCCGTGGTGTACTGCAGCTGGGCCTCTTCAGCGCGTAACAAAGCCTCCTGCAGGGCAAGTTCGGCCTCGCGACTTGCCTCCTGAAGCACCTGGTCGGCGGCCCGGAACTCTGCAGCAGCACGTTGCTGGCTCCGCTCGCGGCGCATTCCGTCAAACAGGGTCCAGCTCAAGCGTCCGCTGAGCATCCAGCTGTCGGCTTCAAAGCTGGGCTGATCGGGGTCATGTCCACTATAACTGGCGGAGACACCTAGGTTCGGCAGCCATCCGGCTCGTGCACTGCTCAGCTGCTGCCGTGCCGCACGGCTCTGCAGGCTCAATGCCTGCAAATCGGCACGCTGTCCCTTACCCGGCGTTTCACATTCGAACAGTTCCGCCGTCAACGGTGCCTTGATATCAATTTCACCCCCCTGCTCGCCCATGGCCAGGGCCAGGCGTCGACGCGCGAGGGTCAGATCGTTGGTCGCACGCAGGTAGCGACGTTTCACCTCGGACTCGTAGACCCTCGCCCGCAGGGTGTCCGACTTGAGACCGATGCCGTTGCGCTGGCGCAATTCGGCAAGACGCAGCAGTTCACCCGCCTCCTCGAGGGAACTCTCGGCCCAGGCATGCACGGCTTGGGATCTCTGCACGCCCAGATAGGCTCCGAATGCCGAGAATGCAGCCTCTTCCCGGCTCCAGGCAGCACCGGCGCGTGCCGCCGCGGCGCCGCTGCGCGCCTGACTTATGGCATAGGCCAAACGCATATCGAACAGGCGCTGGTCGAGCTGCAGCCGCGTTTCAAAATCGCTGCGCACCGGGGGATAATTATACGGATCGGCGGTCGAACTGAGTTCGAGCTGCTCCTGGTTGAGACTCATAAACAGGCTGCTACCCGGTTCGTTACTACGCAGATAGGTCTCCTGCAACGTCAGCTGCGGAAGATAGTCGGCAAGCGCCTCGCCAGCCGCGGCTTCGGCCGATGCAGCCTGTGCCTCGGCCGCCTTGACGAAGGGACGCTTGTCCACGGCACTGCGTACCGCGGTGGTCAGTGAAACCTCCTGTGCCCAAACAGGTGAGGCCAGCAGTGCAATGAGTAAAAGTGCAATGAGGTAGCGCATCATAGACTTGGCTCCCGTTGAAATATGCATAAAACAATATATATATAAAACTATATTGTCAATCGAATTATCACGTTAGATTTACCTAAAATTTCAATCGTTGCAAGCCCTTCTACGGCTCAAAGCTGAAGTTTATCACCATCCCCACCGGAAACCATTCACTCTTGACCACAAATTAGGCAAAAGCTATGCTCGCGCCATTGGTCACTATTAATCTCAAAGGGGAGATTCCGTCCATGATTCGCTTTTCATTCCCACTGTTTGTACATCGCGTGACATCCCTACTGGCGCTGCTGTTCATGCTGACCCTGGCCTGTGGCTGCCAAAAAGACCAACCGGCCCCCTCAACCGCCCCAAAGAATGCAGACGCCCCGACCGCGGCTAAACCCCAAGACCCTCTCGCCGCTTGGAAACCGGCATTCGACCCCTCCGGTGCCGAGCACACGTATCTGCTGTCGTGCGTCGGTCATCCGGCCATCGAAGGCGTCGCCGTCGGCTTTCGCATCCGTGATCGCGTATGGAAGAAGTCGCAGGGCCGCTTGTATGTCGACTTTCGCCCCTTGAGCCAGCTCGGCGGCGAAAAAGACGTGATCAGCAAGCTCAAACTCGGGGCGGTCCACGGCATGCTCAGTTCCTCGGTAGCAGCCGCCAACGTCGCCCCGCGCCTCGGCATCATCAACCTGCCCTTTTTGATCGACACCTTCGACAAGCTCGACGCATTCCGCAATACTCCAGAGATTTTTACCCCGTTCCGTGAAGCCCCTCGCAACCAGGGGCTGCTGGCTATTGACTTCACCGGCTACGGTAGCTACGGGTGGGCGACCACGACTCCGGTGCGCAGTCTCGAGGATGCCCGAAAGGTCAATTTCCGGATTGCCCAGGCTCCGGTCAACACCGATCTCTACAAGGCCTGGGGGCTTAAGTTCACCGTCATGCCGTGGCCCGATGTACCACAGGCACTGCAGACCGGGGTGATTGACGGCCTCGACCACACTCCGACCGTATGCAACATCTCGAAGAAGTTCACCATTGCCAAATACTTTACCCGTCTCGACTACGCCCAGGGGCTCTATGTTCATCTAATCAATGAGCGCTGGCTACAACAGCTTCCCGAGGATCTGCGTAGCCTCCTGCTTGAAACCATCGCCGAGGAGAGCGCGACGGCACGCGACAAGACCCGTCTCCAACAACAGACCGAGATCGAATCGGCGAGCCGTAGCGGTGTCACCTTTATCGACCTCGACAAAGCAACTCTGGCACAGCTCAAGGAGCAGGCCGAAGCTGTCTACCGTAACTGGCGCCCGAAAATCGGCGGCGACTACGTGACACTAGTTCTGCAGCGGCTTGGCTCATAACCTGTCCGGGCGGACCAAACTTTCCTTTGGCTTTGCCAACAATCTGTCTTTCCCAACATCATTCCCATACAAAAGCGCCCTTTTGGGCGCTTTTGTTTTGAAACAGAACACCGTATCGAATATCATGTGCGTTCTATTTGAGAATTATACGGCAGATGTTTTCAATTCAAGGAGGATGTATCATGAAGCTGAAATCGTTGCTTACAATCACCCTGGCGTTGCTATTCGCCTTAACCCTGCTACCCGCCTGCCAGAGCGAGAAACCTTCCGAAAAACCGCAGGCGGAGAAAGCCGCGGCAGCCAAGCCGGCAGCCGAGGCCAAGAAAAAAGATCCGCTGGCCGCATGGAAATCGAAGTTCGACCCCTCCGGGGCCGAGTACACCTACCTGCTCTCCAACGTCTCCCACCCGGTCATCGAGGGGGTCGGTGCCGGTTATCGCATCCGCGATGCGGTGTGGGAAAAGTCGGGAGGCCGCCTCTACGTCGACTTCCGCCCCTTGAGCCAACTCGGTGGTGAGAAGGACGTGATCGCCAAGCTCAAACTCGGCGCCATCCAGGGGATGATGAGCTCCTCGGTTGCCGCGGCCAACTTGGCGGACAAGATCGGCATCGTCAACGTCCCTTACGTGGTTGACACCTTCGACAAGCTCGACACCTTCCGCAACAGTCCCGAGCTGTGGAACGAGTTTGCCGACGCCCCGGCGTCTGCCGGACTGTTCGTCGCCGACGTCACCGGCTACGGCCCCTACGGCTGGGCCACCACCACCCCGGTGCGCAACCTTGAGGATGCCAAGTCGGTCAACTTCCGTATCGCCCAGGCACCTGTGAATACTGACTTCTACAATGCCTGGGGGCTGAAGTTCACCGTCATGCCGTGGCCCGATGTGCCGCAGGCGCTGCAGACCGGTGTTATCAACGGCCTCGACCATACCGCCATCGTCTGCAACATCACCAAGAAGTTCACCATCGCCAAATCCTTCACCGAGCTCGACTACGCCCAGGGGCTGTTCGTCCACTTCGTGAACAAGAAGTGGTTCGACGCGCTACCTGAGGACCTGCAGAAAATTCTCCTCGAGACCATCCAGGAGGAGAGCGCCAAGACCCGCGAGCTGACCAAGCAGCAATACGTCGACCAGGTGGCAAAGGCCAAGGAAGCCGGAGTCGAGTTTATCCCCCTGGCGGAGGCCGACAAGGCCGAACTGGTTAAGCTGGCCGCGCCGATGTACGAGAAGTGGGGCGAAAAAATCGGCAAGGAATACTTCGACAAGGTACGCACTACGCTTGGCAACTAAACCCATAATCTGTATAATCGCGTGAAATTGAACCGGGGAGCTTAACTCCCCGGTTTTTTTCGCGAGGTGCCATGCTTAAAGCTACCTTTAAAACCATCGACAAGGTCTTTGCCCAGGTTGAGGACTGGTCGCTGTTTGCCAGTGTCTGTGTGGCCCTTGTGGTAGCGATGGCCAACGTGGTGCTGCGCAAGCTGACCAACGAGGTCAACCTCTACTGGTCGGACGAGATCGTGCGCAATACCATTTATTTCTCGACCTACATCGGCAGCGTTTCGGCAATCCGCAACCGCTCGCTGATCCGCATCGATGCCCTGCCACAACTCTTTCCGGTGTTCAAGAAACCGCTCGCCCTGCTCAGCCACCTCGCGGTACTGGTCTTCTCCGGCGGCATGATCTACCTCGGCTTGAAGATGACCGTCTCTGCTTTCCATGACGAGTACCTGCTGACCACCTCGTTACGTATCCCGGAATGGATCTTCTACGCCGTACTGCCAATAATGGGCGTAATGATGTTCCTGCGCACCCTGATCGTACTGGTCGAAGACTGGAAGGGGGTGCCGGAAGCCTGAGCGGGCGCCGGCAATAATGCATATGGACGCCTCCTACCTAATTATCCTCGCCGCGCTTATCGGCATGCTCGCCACCACGGTCCCGGTATTCATAGCCCTGTTCTTCACCGGTGCCATCGGTATGGTCTGGATGCTCCCGACACCTCTTGATCCGCAGATCCTGATCGAGGTGCTGTATCGCAGCATGGACAAGTTCGCCCTGATCGTGGTGCTGTTCTTTGTGCTGTGCGGCAATATCATGACCACCGGCAGCATAGTGCAGAAGCTGGTCAAGACCGCCAACGTGCTGGTCGGCTTCCTTCCCGGCGGGCTGGCGATGGCCGGCATTCTCGCCTGCGGTTTCTTCGGCGCGATCTCCGGCTCGACAGTCGCCACGGTGGTGGCCATCGGTGGCTTCATGATTCCTGCGCTGATAGAGAATAAATACGACCACCGCTTCAGCGTCGGGGTGATGACCACCGCGCCGATCCTCGGCGTCATCATCCCGCCGTCAATCTCCATGATCCTTTATGCCATGGTCAGCAACGACCAGCTCGAGGCGCTGTTTCTCACCGGTTTCATCCCCGGCATGCTGATCATCCTCTGCATGTCACTCTACTCCTGGTTCGTCTGCAAGCGCCAGAACCTGCCGACCCTGCCGCGGCCAACCCTTACCGAGCTCAAGGCGGTCCTTAAAGAGAGCATCTGGGCCCTGTGCCTGCCATTGCTGATCTTCGGCGGCATCTACTCGGGACTGTTCACCGCCAACGAGGCGGCCGTGGTTGCCTGCTTTTACGCCTTCTTTGTCGAGGTCTTCATCCACAAGGACATGAAATTCGGCGACATCAAGAAGGTGGTGGTCTCCTCGGCGGTCACCTCCGCGACCCTTCTGGTGATCGTCGCCGGGGCCTCGGTGTTCGGCGAATACCTGACCTTCGAGCAGATCCCCGACAAGATCGCCAACGCGGTGGTTGCCAACATCTCCAGCCCCTGGGTGTTCCTGCTGGCGGTCAACATCATGCTGCTGATCATCGGCATGTTCATGGACATCATCTCCGCGACGCTGATCCTGACACCGATTTTCTTGCCGCTGCTCTCCCAGTTCGGCATCGACACCATGCACTTCGGTCTGCTGATGACCCTCAACCTCGGTATTGGCTACTGCACGCCGCCGCTCGGGGTCAGCCTGTATATCTCTGGTGCGGTGGTCGACCGCAATCTGATCTACGTCTCCAAGGCGGTGTTACCGTTTTTGTTGATTCAGATTGCCATCCTGCTGTTACTCACCTACTTCCCCGACCTGGTTTTGCTGCTGCCGCGCCTGATGTACGGCTAGTCCTGCGTACGACCCGAGGAGCTTGTTATGGCCGCTAAAGTTCTGGTCCCGATCAACGGTTCCGATCTCTCGCAAGCAGTGATTGATGCGATCATCGCCAACCGCGAACGCTTCCCGGTCAACCTGACCCTGCTGCACGTCATCAACACCCACAAACTCGCCTACCGCATGATCCCCGATTTCCAACTCGAGATGATCCAGCAACGTGCCGAGCAGGCCGGCAACGCCCTGCTCGCCGAAGCCCAGGAGAAGCTGGTGATGGCCGGCATCAGCACCGTCAGCCGGCTTGAGACCGGCGACCCACGCGAGCTGATCGGCACGATCGCTAACGAAGAGACGTTTGACCTGCTGATCATCGGCCGTCACGGCATCGGTGAGATTCGCGACGTGCTGTTCGGCGATGTCGCCAACCATGTGCTGCACAAGGTCACCATCCCGGTACTGCTGATCTAGCCGTTCAGCCAGCCTCAAGGGGAACAAAAGACTTGCACCGCACGACACATTCAAGTATATTGATTTTAACATATAAAGGAGTGCGCCATGAAAGATGTCCTGATGATGCTCGGGATCGTCGCGGTATGGTACGTAATCAACCGCTGGATCCTGCCGAAAATGGGGGTACAGACCTGAATGTCCGACGCCTGTAAACTTCCCGTGCGGAAGGACAAAAAAGAAAAAAAGCGATGAAATACTAGGTGTTTGATTAATTCGACCACCTAGTAGTCACACCACGGGTCACACCTTTAGACCCAGCAACATTTTTCAACTTCACCCAATCCACCCTCTACACGCTAAAAACTAAAAAGACCCATCGCAATCACCATGCAACAGGTCTCCATTAACGCCCAAGGAGGATACGGGTCCATTTATAAGTGGCTGAAATCACGGTCTTAAATTCTTGAGTTTTGACAAATGTGCACAACTTTGTGTGCGACCTGCACTCGGGCGAGAAGTTTGTTTAATTTGGAAATCACTACATCAAATCAAAAAGCATCTTCTTATCTTTTGACAGTGCCCTTTCGAATTCAATTAGACAATTCGCCAATGAATTGAATTGGCTCCCCTTATAACCGTAATAAACGTCCTGCTTGACTACTCTAACGAAACAGCCTTGAATCTGAGCCCCCTCAATAGAATCAACCGTTGAATACCTTGCCTCGCGGCCGAACGCCCTAGTGGCCTTGCCCGCACCTATAGTTTCATCAAAATCCAATAAATGAACTTTGGCCTTCTTTGTATTATAGGTAGATCGAATATCTCGCATACCTCCAGATGAACAAGACGCCTCACTCTGCTGGCTATTTTCGAATTCATGACAGAGGTACGCAGCTCCTGTTTTATCAAAACTGAAAACACCAAAACTGACCTGGGAACCCATATAAGTACTTATATTGTAGCCTGGGGCTACAAGAGAATTCTCACAAACATAATATGCTTGAAAGCCTTTAGACGTCGTTTCGATATCGCGCGAGAGACAGCCCGCTGAGGACCAGGTTGCTCCTGTGCACAATACAAATACAACTATTATGTTTATGCAGATACCTCTAAAAGTCATCGGCCATTGAACTCTTTTTCCGATACCCACTGGAAGAAGGTGCTGCAGTCTTACCACTGCCACCAGAGCTTGATGAGCCTTGTTTGCCTCTAGCAACCTCTTCATTGATTTTCTGACGAGTATCAGCTGCCATCTCAGAAAGCTCAGGCTTCCACCCCATTCGCACAATCACAATTTTTTGTGCGGGATCCATGCATTCATCTAACTTAATAACTCCGGATAGTACTGCCTGTGCATTACTCTGAATTTGGTCAACAACTCTGTTAATCTCTTCGGCACTACCAGACATCTGACCAGATTCATCAGTAACAGTTTTTGTCTCCATCAGATAATCCGAAAGTGTACCCGCCTTGATCTGCTCTTCCATAAAATTTGCAAAATCTCTTTTACCTTTCATTTCAGCCTGTTTTCTGGCCGCACTTACAAGGCTGGGTTTAGGGGCCAAGAAAGAACTGATTCCATACATGGAGAGCGAACGTAAACTCCCATCATCATTAAGTCGAGGCACAACACCTTCTATGGCCTCAGATTCTGCTATCATTTGATCACAGTTTGCAAAGCAATCACTCACCGGGATCAGAAGGAAGCATAGTAGTGCAGGAACGATAGTAAATTTACCAATCCTCTTCATGTTTTTCCTCCAATGCTTTGAATTTATCATTCGCTTCTTTGGAAGCTTTTTGACGCTGACTATCATCTGAAACGAAACGTGAAGACCTTCCTCCTGACCCTCTCAAGACTCTTGCAGAGATCCTCTCTGCTACTTTGGCAGCATAATCGTTAATCGTTGGATTATTTACTCTCTGCTTCTTAAAAGAAATCGTATCGCTAACAAGCACCTTCGTTGTGGCTGGATCAAGTAACTTCAAAGACATTTCTGCGTTTAGAATGCCTCTTTTGATCTCTCTATCACCGACCTTCCTTGATGATATCTCGGGAGCGAAAGAGATAACCTCCGTGATTACCAACAAGTCGGCACCCGCATGATTACCTAAACGCGCCATATCTTCAATACTTGCATTACTTGAAGCAATAAAATTTATCTCTTTCATGGTGTCGGAGAGGTACTCTCGATCGAGCATGTTATATGACCCTGAAGAACTCAGCTTCGACTCGATAGCGGATTGTACCCTGTCAGCAAACTCATCAACATTCTGGCTTGTTGCGACCTTGGGCTTTAATACAATCAGCGACTTTTTAGACTTATCAATACCGCTATCATATTTCGCCAGATTAACCTTCATAGACACAACAACGGCTGAAGAGGTGTCATTCTTCGACAGAATTTCATAAGACTTAATCGTACCTTGTGTTTTACTTTTGCTCCGATCTGTCTGACTACTAGTTTCAACTGCAACACCCAGCGAAACATCACCTGAAACTTCCAAAGTATGCGTTGCCTGGTCAATCTCAATTTCGGACTCTAAACGTTCACCAAATACCTGGCTTATAGCTTGCCTAAGCCCTCCCCTAACGGCTTCATTGATATCAGCTCCATATCCCTCAACAACGACTGTAACTACCTTGATGCTGCTACCAGAGTCGATTGCACTAACAGATTCAGATGATGGATTTTGACCTTTGGAGGGGTGGGTCATGTCCTGCGATGCCTTAGCTGCAATTTGTGACATCTGAGGCTTCCAGCCCATGCGAACTAAAACATAATTCCCTGATGTATCAACACACTCATCAAGCTTTACAATCCCTGAAAGTACGGCTTGTGTGTTACTACCAACTTCATCAACAACACTATTGATTTCTGCTGCACTTCCCGATGTTTCCCCATTCGCATTTGTAACAGTGTTGGTTTCCATTAAATAGGAAGACAACGTACCTGCTGCTAATTTTTCATTGAGAAAATTTGCAAAGTCTCTCTTAGCTTTCATCTCAGCTTGTTTTCTAGCCGTACTAATAAGGCTTCGCTTTGGCGTTAAAAAACTTCCCTCACCATACATTGATAAGGACTTTAGCGTCCCGTCACTATTGAACTTAGGAACAATCCCTTCAATTGCCTCAGACTCTGACTCCATTTCGGAACATTCTCCAGCGAAACTAATAGCTGGTGTACACAAGAGTAGAATCATAGCTAGCATCAAAATATGGACAACGGATAACCTGATCAGCATGTACGTCCCCTTTTTTAAAAACAAGGGCACCTGAAAAAACAGGTGCCCTATAAACGAACTTAACTTACATGGTAAGTGTACCCATTAACTTGGACTTTTTCTTTTCGGGGTACTTAATATCTTTGGCAGTCGCAATGTCAAAAATCTTAGGAGCAGTTTGTGCAAGACTTGTAGCACCCTTTGTTGCGGCAGGCACAGCTTTGATCAGCCCGAGGAATTTAGGTTTCTGCATAGCGGGAGCATCCTTAGCCTGACCAAAAAGACTCTTTGCATCTTTCAGCCCCAAAGCGTACTTGATACTACCATCAAGGTATTTACCCATAGCGTCATTAGCGATGGCCTTTTGCTCTTCGGTCAAAGTTTCTACACCTTCGAGCTTCTCAACGACCTTTTGAGCAACTTCGTCACTTGATTTTTGGCTCTCACCAAATTCACCACATGAGGAGGATCCACACTCTTTTACCTTCTCTGCCTGACCTCTAAGTGTTGCGGCCTCATCTTTAAGGTCAACAATCTCCGCCAACATAGCCACACCTTCAGACAGCTCAGCTTGACCAGTGTAGAGATTAACTAAAGCCGCTTTTGTCTGGTCCTCCAACTTTCCCCAGTCAGTACCGCTAGAAGAGCCACCACCGAGACCAGGGACGCCAAATGCCAGAGCACTAGAAACTTGACCAACAACTAAAAGAGCCAGTGCACTTACAACAACCATCAACTTTTGAACCTTCATCTGTATATTCTCCTTTTGTTTTTGAAGTCCTAATGAACTTCTTTTTCTTGCAGTTTTGCAATAACTGTATTTAGTGCGAAATCTGCAGCCTTGATTACAGCTTCCTGCTCTGCAGCTATTTCATTTTCATGCATTGCGGTAAATGTCGTATTTCTTACCGAAGCGACCTTTCGTGCACGACCGTCGGAAATTCTCCAAACGTTATAGGAAACATTGGAATCAACTGCCCTTAAGCCTGAAGAATCATCCACTCGATGACCCGTTAAAGTCACCTCGCCCATGCCGAAATAGGACCAACCACAATCTATGGCTGAGTTCCGAATTGTTTTAATCATTCGGCTATTCATCTTTGCGTTCCCCTTGAACTCTTCATAGACTTCTTCAATAAAAGGTGCACCACAATCTGTTAACTCATCGTATTCAAGGGGGGCATATCCAGCGTCACCAAGACGTTCTGACACAACATCTGCAAGCGAGTAGTTGTAGTCTTCATTGATTTCATAATTGGTTTGAGCCCTTTTTCGTGTTGTGCTACCACCAGACTCTTTTACATTCATGTCTTTCGTGTTAACCGCATCAACGCTTCCGCTGTCTGAACTACCAGTTGTTTCCTCGATCACACTGGATGACTCACTTCGAGTAACATCAACCCTTCTCGCATCGTAATTCTTTTGCGATGTTTGAACACGAGCCAGAAATAGTGAACCAAAATCAGAAGCATCCATGTAATCCGTACTACCCATCGCGGAATTACGAGTAAATACTTCATCTACCGCCATGTCGTTTATTTCAGCTCTAATCGCGACAAAATAACGATCCTTCTTTTTGTCACGTTTCTCACCTTCAATTCGAAAACTCATATAGTCGTCAAGGTTGTTCAGGAACTGTGTTTTGAGTAATTTCTGATACGTTGACATACGCGCACGTGGAAACTTTTTTGTAAATTGTTCCCATGCATCCAATTTTGCTTTTTGAAGAGCTTCTTCTTTCACCTCATCATTGAACCACTTGTAATCTACGAACCCTGTCCCGCGTACTTCTGCAGCAAAGCTCGTAGTCGCAAAAAAAGACACAACTAACACCAGCAGTAAAATTGATTTAGTTCGCAACGTACCCTCCTAGATTTTATTGTTAAAACATTGCTTCCTTGAACAGTTCGGAAGCTTCCTCAATGGACTTCCTTGCTTGTTTCGAATCCAAGGCTTTTTCACCAAGCCAATCTTTGTCAATCTCGTTAAATTGGTTGGCCACTCCTTCAAGGAGACCCATCATTAGCTTTTGAAATTCAACATAATCTTCCAGGGTCACACCTGTATCGACATAGCAGCAGTTCACGTTTCTAAAACCAACCTTGGCAAGTTCTTCCTCAGCTCCCTTAAATCTTCTATCTTCGACTGCAACTGATAGAAGTCCTCCCCAGCACAAGCAATCTGTCGATTTATTCTCAGGCTCATTTTGATAAACGAGTTTGTGAACACGTAAATCGATTGTGAACCCAGGCTCCGGGAGAATAAGTGTTCGATCACCTGAAGGAAGTCTCGTTGCAATTTTATTTCCTACAACATGGCCAACTTTGTTCGGAATGACAGCGATACCACTTGATCCGGACAACCTGTTTTCGAAAAAAGTAGAAAGAAAATATTTGAAGATATCCAGGTCTTCGGAAGCAGCCACTGCGGAGTGAACGTCTTCATCTACAGTAAAACTATTAACCTGGATAAATTGCGACGGCAGTGTAGACAAATTAACGTTTTTAAGACGTGAGACCATCTCAGAGAAAAAATTTAAATCGAGCTCATCACTACTCAGCATTGCTTTAAATATTTTGTGCTGCTCGTTTTGATCGGGGATAGACTGGTAAACGTTTGTATATCTAGTAATTAAAGGAGTTGTAGCAATGAGTTTATTGGATTCTAGATTGAAAAATATTGCGGCGCCAGATAGCGAAAAATTGCCTATATATTCTGTTTTCCCATCCACTACAAGCTTTTCATATGCAACAGTTTCACCAGTAAAAGTGATTGCCAAAGCAATTTTATCTAATGACTCTTCTTCTATCTGCCCTAGCTTAAGCTCAAAAGGATATTGCTCTGAGGTTACAATTCGTTCTCTAGCCCATGCCTGGATGGGGTTACCTTCAAGCTCATATATTTTGCTAGTAGAAGGGTAGTACCTGTTTCTATCTCCCCAATCTCCAGAGAAGCCAACGCCAGCCCAGACAACCTTTGTATCAAAAGCTAAAACGCTGCAGGGGAAACTAATCAGTAGAATTGTCAGAACAATTTGCGCCATAAATTTCATTACTTAAACCTTATCAATCTGTTGTTATTCACTCGCAGAGAAAAGAAGTTTCACAACGTTTCGCATCACAGAAAGTTTTGCCATAGACTGCTTTCTTGTCTACAAAAGCACAGTGTTCATTAGCTGCTTCCTCTACAGTTTCCCTTGCATCTTCTGTGACTGCATATGTGTAACGAACCATAGAATCTGTTTGCAGAAGTGTTTCGTATTGGGGGCCAGCACAAGCAGTCAGAAAAATAAGTGTCATAAAAACGATTAGTTTTAAAATTAATTTTTGGTGCATTACGTCCTCCTACAAGCAATTCTAAGATAAAAATAAAAAACACCCGTTCACAATAGAAGGCGGGTGTCGTAAAAGTGTACAACACTCTCTTCGGCGGCTCAGCCATCTCTATGAGATCTGTAGCTCTGCGTCCCTTGATCACTCAAGGTTTGCTCTTATCGGAGAGTAAAAATTTATTTCAGATTAAACGTACTAAATTAAACCCATCTTGGTCAATCAGGTAATTCCTGAGTATTCAACAACCCGACTATATGTTTCCCGTATCCAGCATCACTTATGATTGCGGATATGAATTATCCAAAAGCTCACTATTTCTGATGATTTATGTGCACATGAACCTTAGGTGGGAAAGTCATCTCAGCCTCAATCTGCTCGATCGTATATCCATATGATGAAACAATGCCCTCGAAACCATATGCCTGCTGTAACTCTTTGATGGTCTACAGGTAAGGTGAAAACAGCTTGAACAGCGCATCGCGAAATCTGAGCGTCAGATGCCTCTCTTCGACTTCGTCGAGGGTGACTTCGCGCGACCCGTCGCGCGACTCGGCGAAGTGGTGCGCCAGTTCCTTGGCGAGCTGTTTGTCGTAGGTCTCGAGGTTGAACTCGAAGTTCAGGCGCAGGCTGCGCGGGTCGAGGTTGGCCGACCCGAGCAGGACGTACTGGTCGTCAATCAGCAGCAGCTTGCTGTGCACAAAAGGGGCCGGCTGGCAGAAGATACGCACCCCGTACTGCAGCAGCTCCCTCTGGTAGGCCTGGGAAGCCCAGGCGACATACGGCAGGTTGTTGCGGCTCGGCATCACGATCTCTACCGCCACCCCGCGCAGAGCGGTGGCCTTGAGGGTCGCCACCAGCGGACGGCTGGGGATAAAATAGGGGGTCATGATGTGCACCGAGCGCTGGGCGCAACTGATGGCACCGATAATCAGCCACTGTAGCTTCTCGAAATCCTCGTTGGGACCGGCGGAGATCCCGCGACAGAACGCCTCGCCGACCTCTCCGGGGAGCTTCTCATCGAGCCCCTTGGGAGGTTGCCCGGTGACAAAGGTCCAATCCTCGAGGAACGCCTCGGCCATCTGCACCAGCACCGGCCCGGCGACCTCGAAGTGAAGGTCGACCACCCGCCGCTGGTTGTTCTCGTCCTCCGCCAGGTGACGGAGACTGATGTTCATGCCACCGAGAAAGCCGATATGATCATCGACCACCAGCAGCTTACGATGGTTGCGCAGGTTGAAATAGATGCCACGCCCGAGCAGCGACGGCGGCAAAAATCGCGCAACATGAACCTTGCTGCGCCGCAGGCTCCAGCGGATCGGCGGAAAGGTGTAGCGCTCACCGAGCGCATCGATCATCACCCGCACATCGACCCCCCGCGCGGCGGCTTCGCTCAGGGCTTGGGCGAATTCCTGTCCCACACGATCATTATCGAAAATGTAGGTGGAGAGCCAGACCCGCTCGCGCGCAAACTGGATCGCCTCGATCATCGCCGGGTAGGCCATTTCACCGTTATACAGCGGCTTGACACGGTTACCGGCCACCAGAGGGCGGCGGGTGATGCGATCGGAGAGATCGAGCAGGGTGGTGAAGTTCTTGCTGCGAAACGGTAACGGCTCGGTGAGGGGCTTGGCCAAGCTGGCCGAAACATGCGGGAAGCCCCGCCCGTGGGTCTGCCACGAGCGGGCCCGGGTGCGAATGCGGTTGAAACCGATCAACCAGTAGAGTATCGGCCCGACAATCGGCAAGGCGAAAGATACGGCGATCCAGCCAAGCGCCGCGCGTGGGTCTTCCTTGTTCAGCAGCGCATGACCGGCTGAAAACAGGGCGATCCCAAAAACTACGACGCCCAGCACAATATCGATCACCAGATCTCCGTTCACGCCTCCCCCTCAGGCCGGTTTTCGATGTGTCACACCTCCTACGACAACGGTGTTGCGCAACGCGGACAGGTCAGCATGCTGGTTGATGGCACGCGGTGACCGCAGGTCGGGCAACTGAACCAGTGGCGGCAATAGCGACACTGTGGATCGGACATCCCCTGTTTCTTCTTGCACTTCGGACAGCGCCGGTACATCTTGCGCCGCTCGATGTAATCCTCAAAATAGAGGCCACACTCGGGGCACTCCTTGGCATCCCGCTTGCGCACCTCCTTGCCACAATTCGGTTGCGGACAGACGAAGACGGTCTTGCAACCGCTGCACCAGTATTTTCCCTTCTTCTCTTCCTTGCAAACCGGGCACTTATCCATGACAACTCCCTATGTTCAAGCATAAAAAAGCCGCTTCACGCAAGAACCGGCCAGATCAGACCCATCGTGGGGGCACCCTCACAGAGCCTGCCGGCGGCGGGTTCTTCGGGCGAAACAATTGTAATCGAGAATAGGCCGACTGCCAAGTCGGAAAGAGTTAAACAGTTGGCAGCCGGCAGGTCGAGACGTACTAGGGATGGAAGGCGGTCAGGCTTGCGCTGTCTTGCTTGAGATTGAACAGATAGGATTCCTGGAGACGCTTGGTAAACAGGGTCCCCAGCCACAACGGGCTCCAGACCAGACCCGCGGCGAGCCAGCTGTTGCGGGCCTTCTTGTCGTTCTGGTTGGCGACCACCTTGGTCTCGGTGGTCTTATAGCCGGGCTTGGTGACCATAACCTGGTAGCTGTCACCGCTGCTCAGGTTGTAGTCGTAACGACAGGGGGTGAAACCGACCTGCTCACCGTTGATCGAGACTTCCGCCCCCGGCGGAAACGAGAACATCATCGCCTGGCGAGCACAACCGCTGGTCATCAGCACCAGCAGCAACAAACAAATCCACTTTTTGAACATGAAAGCCGCCTTTCTCCTCCCGTAATATCATCTCTATACAGCAAGGAACAGGCCAACTTTCGCACCTTTAGGGTCATTGAATGCTGAATGTTCGCGCGATTTCCATGAGGATAAAAGGCAATGGAATTCCGGTTACCTGCACCTACCAGAAGAGCCTTTTAACAAAACCTCTTCAGTCAGAGTGAAAGGACAAAGGATTCGCCGTGAGTCATTGCACCAACAGCCGTCAAAAAACACGACACTCTGTTGTGTCACAGTTCGAGGCAGGCCCGCAGGTAGCGTCCGGTATACGAAGCGCTGCAGCGCGCCACCTCCTCCGGGGTGCCGCAGGCGACCAGTGCCCCCCCGCGACTCCCCCCCTCGGGTCCGAGATCGATGATATGGTCGGCCATCTTGATCACATCGAGGTTGTGTTCGATAATCACCACCGTGTTCTCCGCCTCGACCAGCCGCTGCAACACGCCGAGCAGCTTCTTGATGTCGGCAAAGTGCAGCCCAGTGGTCGGCTCATCGAGGATGTAAATGGTGCGCCCGGTGGAGCGCTTACCGAGCTCCTTGGCTAGCTTGACCCGCTGCGCCTCGCCGCCGGAGAGGGTGGTGGCGCTCTGGCCGAGCTTGATGTAGCCGAGACCGACGTCGCGCAGGGTCTCGAGCTTGTTGCGGATACGCGGGATGTTGGTGAGAAACTCGGCCGCCTGGTTGACGGTCATGTCGAGCACCTCGGCGATGGTCTTCCCCTTGTACTTGATCTCGAGGGTTTCGCGATTATAACGCGCCCCCTTGCAGACCTCGCACTGTACGTAGACGTCTGGCAGAAAGTGCATCTCGATCTTGATGATGCCATCCCCCTGGCACGCCTCGCAGCGCCCCCCCTTGACGTTAAAGGAGAAACGCCCCGGTTTGTAACCACGCACCTTGGCTTCGGGGAGCTGCGAAAAAATGTCGCGGATATCGCTAAACACCCCGGTGTAGGTGGCCGGATTGGAACGGGGGGTACGGCCGATCGGCGACTGGTCGATGTCGATCACCTTGTCGAGATATTCGAGCCCCTCGATGCGCGTGACCTTCCCGGCCCGCTCGCGCGATCGGTAGACATGCTGGGCGAGCGCCTTGTAGAGGGTGTCGATAACCAGGGTCGATTTGCCGCTCCCGGAGACCCCGGTGACGCAGGTCATCACCCCGAGGGGAAAGTCGACGTCGAGCTGCTGCAGGTTATTCTCGCTGGCACCGATGATTTTCAGCTGCCGCGTCGCCTTGCGCCGCTGCTCCGGGATCTCGATGGCGAGGGTGCCATTGAGGTGCTGCCCGGTGAGCGACTCGGGAACCTGCATGATCTGCTTGGGCGTCCCCTGGGCCACCACCTCGCCGCCATGGCGACCGGCGCCCGGTCCCATGTCGATGACGTGGTCGGCGTCGAGGATGGTCTCCTCGTCATGCTCGACCACCAGCACCGTGTTGCCAAGATCGCGCAACCGCTTGAGGGTTTCGAGCAGGCGGCGGTTGTCACGCTGGTGCAGGCCGATGGAGGGCTCGTCGAGAATATACAGCACCCCGACCAGGGAGGAGCCGATCTGCGTGGCAAGCCGGATGCGCTGCCCCTCGCCACCCGACAACGTCCCCGAGGAGCGGTCCAGGGTCAGGTAGTCGAGACCGACGTGGGTCAAAAATGAGAGCCGCTCACGGATCTCCTTGAGGATGCGGCGGGCAATCTCCATCTCCTTGTCGGAAAGCTGCAGCTCGGCGAAGAATACCTCCGCCTCGAGGATCGACAGCGCGGTGACCTCACGGATACTGCGCCCGGCAATCCGTATGAACAGTGCCTCGGGACGCAGGCGCGCACCGTCGCAGGTCGGACAGGGCATGACGTTCATGTACTGCTCGAGCTTCTCGCGCACCTGCTCCGAGTCAGTCTCCTTGATACGCCGCTCGAGGTTCGGGATCACCCCCTCGAAGGGCTTGTGATAGAAGACCCGCTGGCCGCCGTGGTCGTAGAAGAACTTGACCTCCTCGTTGCCGGAGCCATGCAGAATGGTACGCTGCAACGTCTCCGGAAGCTCGCTGAACGGAGTGTGGATATCGAAATCGTAGTGCTCGCTGAGCGCCTCGAGGACCTGGAAGTAGTAGAAGCCGGTGCGCGTCGACCAGGGCGCGATTGCCCCCTCGCGCAGTGACAGGCTAGGGTTCGGAACCACCAGCTCGGGGTCGAAGTACATACGCGTGCCGAGGCCGGTACAGTCGGGGCATGCGCCGTAGGGGTTGTTGAAGGAGAACATGCGTGGCGCGATCTCCGGGTAGGAAATTCCGCACTCGGCGCAGGCGTGCTGTTCCGAGAACAGGCGGCTCTCCCCCCCCGGCTCCTCGACGCGTACCAGGCCGTCGGCGAGCCCCAGGGCGGTCTCCAGCGAGTCGGCCAGACGGCTGGCGACCCCCTCCTTGACTACGATACGATCGACCACCACCTCGAGGGTGTGCTTCTTGTTCTTGTCGAGCTCGATCGCTTCACCCAGTTCATGCATCTGCCCGTCGATCCGCACCCGCACAAAACCGTCGGCCTGCAGCTGCTTGAGTTCCTTGCGATACTCCCCTTTGCGCCCGCGCACGATCGGGGCGAGGATCAGCAGGCGACTCTTCTCCGGCAGCGCCAGCACCTGATCGACCATCTGCTCGACGGTCTGCGAGGCGATCTCCTTACCGCAGCCGTGGCAATGGACCCGTCCAACACGTGCAAACAACAGGCGCAGGTAGTCGTAGATTTCGGTGACCGTGCCGACAGTCGAGCGGGGATTCTTCGAGGTGGTCTTCTGCTCGATGGAGATCGCGGGAGAGAGCCCCTCGATGCTCTCGATATCCGGTTTGTCCATCTGCTCGAGGAACTGGCGGGCGTAAGCCGAGAGCGACTCGACGTAGCGCCGCTGCCCCTCGGCGTAGATGGTGTCGAAGGCGAGCGAACTCTTCCCCGAGCCAGAGACCCCGGTGATCACCACCAGCTGATCGCGCGGAATGGTGAGGTCGATATTTTTCAGGTTGTGCTCACGGGCACCCTTGATGATGATCTGATCGGCCATAATGCTTGCCTTGTGACAATGTTCGCCGCATTCCTAGCGGCCCTTTAAACATACCCCTTAAGTACAATTGCAAGGGTGGCCCCCATGACGCAGACCCACAACAGTGCTCCCATGAGCAACGGCTTCAGGCCGACCCGTTGCAGGGTCTGCCTGGTCAGGCTGGCGCCGATCAAAAACAGGGTCATGACCAGCGTCTGTTTGGCAATGCCATGCAGCCCTCCCCACAACGGCTTGAACTCCGGCAACCACGAGTTGACAAAGGCGGCGACGAGAAAACCAACGATAAACAGCGGAATGCTAACCCGCGGCTTCGACTCGTGGAACATCCCGGCCAGCAGCGTGCATGGCACGATCCACAGCGCGCGGGTCAGCTTGACGGTCGTGCCGACGGCCAGAGCGATGGCCCCGAAGGTCGCCGCGGCACCGACCACGCTGCTGGTATCGTGAATGGCCAGCGCAGCCCAGATCCCGAACTGACGCTGGTCGAGCCCGACCCAATGCCCGAGGGGGGGAAAGAGCACCAACCCCACAGCATTAAGGGCGAACACCGTCGCCAGCGAAACCGCCACCTCCTCGTTCTCGGCCTTGATCACCGGGGCCATTGCCGCGATGGCGCTGCCGCCGCAGATGGCGGTGCCGAACGAGATCAGGGTGCGGATATTGCCCGGCAGCTGCAGGGCGCGGCCGATTAACGCACCCAGCAGCAGGGTCGCGCTGATGCTGATCAGGGTCAGTGGCAGGGAACTCTTGCCAACCTCGATAACCTCGATGAAATTGACCCCGAAGCCGAGCCCGACGACCGAGAGCTTGAGGAGCGTTTTACTGGATCGGGCGGTCAGTCCCTGGTAGGGATTGCCCCACCACAACGCGAAGATAAACCCCGCGACCAACGCCACTGGCGACGACACCATCGGGCAGGCGCTCGCCATGAACAGCCCGACAAACCCGACCTTCACAAATCTTTGCTTTGTTTCCGCTGCCAACGACATCTGAACTGCCATGCGACTACCGTTGCGCCGCCATGGCGTCGGCCATCTTTACTGCCGCCGCCAGGCTCGCCTCACTCGCGCGACCGGTTCCAGCCAGATCATAGGCGGTACCGTGATCGACCGAGGTGCGTACGATCGGCAGCCCGAGGGTCACATTGACTCCGTCCTCGAAGTGCAGCAGCTTGAGCGGGATCAACCCCTGGTCGTGGTACATGCAGATCACCGCGTCGTAATCGCCGCACGCGGCGAAATGGAACAGTGCGTCGGCGCTATGCGGTCCACTCGCCTCGATCCCGGAAGTGCGCGCAGCGGCAATGGCCGGGGCAATCAGGCGTGCCTCCTCATCACCGAACAGCCCGTTCTCGCCGGCGTGGGGGTTGAGTGCCAGCACCGCCAGCCGTGGCCGGCGCAGGCCGAAATAGCGGCGCAGGTCGTGATCGGCTACTTCGAGCGTGGCCAGAATCTGCTCCGTCGTCAGTCTTTCGGGGACATCACGGTAGGCCAGATGCGTGGTCACCAGGCAAACCTTAAGGCGCTCTCCGGCGAGCATCATCACCTCGCGTTCGGCACCGCAACGTTCAGCAAGCAGCTCGGTGTGCCCCGGGAATTCGCAGCCCGCAGCGCGGATCGCCTCCTTGCTGATCGGCGCGGTGACCATCCCGGCGGCCGCACCACTTATACACTGCGCGCAGGCCCACTCGATGTAGTGAAGCATCGCCGCGCCGCATGCCGCATTCGGCGCCCCCCAGCTCAACTCTGTCGCCGGCAGACCCGAAAGTTCCTCGACCGCAAGGGGCGCCTCCTCAACGATCAAGCAGCCACGACTGGAGTCGGTACCCGGCTGCCATACTGCGGCAACCCCGAGGATTTCGGCAGCACGCTGCAACACCCCCGGATCACCAGCTACTACCGGCGACACCGCAAGAGCATCAAAGGCACCGCTCAACAAAGCCTTGAGGATGATCTCCGGGCCAACACCGGTCGGGTCACCCATGGTAATAATCAGCGGTTTTGTCACGCGCTCCTCCCAGATTAAATTACCAATATAGTCCAGAATGAGGCCAAACTTCAACCAGATCTGTCTATGGGGAAAAATGACCATCGCTTGACAGTCGTCCCTGTCAATGGTCTGCTTTGAAGGCACCCTGCCGATGAGGATTTATGCGACGATCAATGATCCTGACCCTTTTGCTGTTCTCCCTGAGTGTCCCTGCCACGGGCCAGGGCAAACTGGCGCCACGAACCGGTACCCTGCTGGTGGCCACGACACAGCTCGCCGACACGCGCTTTCAGCAGAGCGTCATCCTGATCACCCGCCACAACCGGGCCGGAACCAGCGGTCTAGTCCTCAACCGCCCGCTCGGCAAACTCCCGAGCGATCTCGGAGGCAGCCTGCAGACCCGCCCACAGGGGATCTTCTGGGGCGGCCCGGTTGCACCGCTACAGGTCAGGGCCTTGCTGCTCGACAACCAGCAAGCCGCCGGGAAGGTACTTGCCGAAGGTTTGCACCTGCTCAATGCGGACGAATTGAATGCCATTCTGCATAAAACTCCACTCGAGTCCGGAGAGTTGCGCACCTACCTCGGCTATGCCGGCTGGGCCCCGCGGCAGTTAGCCTTCGAGATCGCCCGCGGCGACTGGTTGGTGTTGCCGGTCAATGCAGCCACCTTGCAACAGCTCAACCCGGAACAGATGTGGCGAACCCTGGCACCCCGCAGCGAAGCGAACTGGATTTAACCCGCGCCCCGACATCTCAACCCACAAAAAAGGCCCCGCCAGTCTGGCGGGGCCGATAAACCATCGTAACTTCCTGCGGCTAGAGGCGGATATCAATCAGCGCCTCGGCCCGCAGCCCCTTTTTCCAGGCTTCGAACAGTTCCTGAGTCTTATTCTCACGTACGATCTTCTCGATCTCGTCACGCACCTCCTCGAACGGGCGCATGCTTCCTTCCGAGCGCTCCAACACCTTGAGCAACGCGAATCCTCCCGTGACCTCGAGCACGTCACTGACCCCGGCGACCGGTAGCCCGTTTATCGCCTCGACGAACAGCGGTGACAACTCGGCTTCGGTGAAATGACCCAAGTCACTGCCGTTGACATCGGGGTCCTGGCTGACCTTGTCGAGCAGCGCGGTGAAATCATCGCTCTTGCGCAGCTGCTCCTGCAGCGTCTCGCACTTGCCCTGTAGCAGCTTGCGTCCTTCGACTGAAACCTCTGCGGGAAGCGCAACATTCAGTACGCCGAGGTGCACCATCGGCGGCAAGCGGTAGTCGGTGCTGTGATCTTCGTAATAGTTACGCAGCTCCTGAGTGGTCACATCGGCTTTGGCCTTGACCTCGCGACCCAACAGCTTATAACGCAGGATCTCGCTACGCAGGGTCTCGCGGTAGCCAGCCAGGGTCTGCCCCTGCCCCTGCAAAGCCTGCTCGAGCTGTTCCAGGGTCAGGCGGTTCTGCACCTGGATGTCGCTAACGGCCGCATCGATCTCCTCATCGCTGACTGAGATCCCGAGATCCTTGGCTCGCTGCTTAAGCAGCAACTCCTCGACCATGCCTTCGAGCAGGGGGCCGACCGCTTCGTCACGCTGCTCCTGCGGTACTGTCTCGAGACGCTGCTTCAGCTCATAGGAGGTGATGACGTCGTCGTTGACCACCGCGACGATCCGGTTGAGGGTTTCGGCATGGGCCCAGGATCCGAGCTGCAAACCGAGCAGCAATGCCGGAAGGATGATTTTCGTGCTGATCAGATTGGATAATTTCATGGTTGATGCAATTCTCTCAACAGGCTCCAGTCGACATCGATCACGGCCTGGGCCCCGAGGTTCTGAAGCCACGCCTGGTAGGCGTTGGCTTCTTTTTCGCGCCGCAGGCGCTGTTCGATTTCATCGTAGACTTCGCTCAAGGTCAGGCGCTGTGCCTTACGCCGCTCCTCGACCAGAAAGATATGGTAACCGTACTCGGTCTTGATCAGGTCACTCAGGCGCCCCACCGGCAGGGTGAAGACCACCTCGTCGAAGGCGTCCGGCATCTGACCCCGTGAAAAGTAACCGAGATCCCCACCAGCTTCACGGTCGGGTGACAGAGAGTACTTCTCAGCCACCTCCGCAAACGGTTCCCCCTGTCGCAGCAGGCCGAGCACCCGCTGCCCCTCGTCTTCCCTGGCGACCACAATCTGGCGAGCGCGCACCTGCTCGGGGCGCTCGAAGTCCTCGCGGTTCTGGCGGAAGTAGGCTTTGATCTCGCTCTCTTCGACGGTCAGGCCGGTGTAGACCTCCTGGCGAATAACCTTTTCCATGCGCAGCCGTTCGACCAGCTCCCGGCGCCACGCTCGTTCGTCGATCTGCTGGCTTTGCAACATCTCCTGAAAGACCTGGTCAGGGTAATCGCGTCGGTACTCGTTCATCACCTCGTCAACCTCTTGCGGGGTCACCTGGACAACAAGCCGGTCGGCTTCGGCAAGAGCAAGTTCGCGATCGATGAGCTGGCGCAGGTAGTTGCGCTGCAGCTCCTCCCTTTCGGCCACGCTCAGCGCCTGATGATCGGTCATGCTGCGCGCAAAACCACGCTGGAAATCCTCCAGCATCACGGTACGGCCGTTAACCTGCAGCAGTACTTGCGGTTGCTTGGGAGGTTCCGATTTTTGGCAGGCGGTCAGGGTGACGGTCAGAAGCAGGGCCAGAAGAACCAGGCCTCCCGTCAGGAAGCGGGTCATCAGACACTCCTTGAAGCGGCGGGCTCGCGCAGCCTGTGGCCACACGGCTCATCACGCTAGCATAGTTAAAGAAAGCCTTGCAACGCTTTTTTGGCCAGTCCGAGCAGCTCCGCCGGCTCCAGCCGCCCGACCTTGACGGTCAGCCGGTAGTCGGGTGAAAAACCGAAGCGTTGCGGGTCCTGCTGCAGCAATCCGAGGATTTTTTCCGGCGGCACCGGAGTCTGCGGGTGGAAGGCGAACACTAGGCGCTGTCCGTCGTATTCAAGCCCTTCGATGCGCAACAGCTTGAGGGAGACCCTGAGCTTCATGGTTTCGAGCAACAGCTTCGCCGGCGGAGGTAGCTCGCCGTAGCGGTCGCGTAGCTCGTCCCCCATGGCGTAAACCTCTCCCTCGTCACCGGCCCGGGCCAGGCGCTGGTAAAGCAGCAGACGCTGGTTCGGGTCGCGCACGTACTCCTCGGGGAGATAGACCGACAACCCGAGGCGCACCTCAGGGTCGACCTTCTGTTCCTTTTCGAGCCCCTGCAGCTCGGCGACCGTCTCCTCGAGGAGTTCGGTGTACATCTCGAAGCCGACCGCGGCGATCTGCCCCGACTGACGGGCACCGAGCAGGTCGCCGGCTCCGCGCAGTTCGAGATCGTGGCTGGCAATCTGGAAACCGGCACCGAGTTCCGAGAGCTCCTGCAGCAGACGCAGCCTTTCGCGTGCATCACCGGTCAGCGCCGCCTCGCCCGGAATCAGCAGGTAGGCATAGGCGCGCTGCTTGGAACGCCCGACCCGGCCGCGCAACTGGTAGAGCTGGCTGAGGCCGAAACAGTCGGCGCGATTGACGATCATGGTGTTGGCGCGCGGGATATCGATACCGTTTTCGATGATGGTGGTGCAGACCAGCAGATTGCTGTCGCCGGCAATGAAATCGACCATCACCTTCTCGAGCTCCTTCTCCGGCATCTGCCCGTGCCCCACGGCGATCTTCGCCTCCGGAACCAGCTTGGCGAGGTATTCGGCGGTGGCGCCGATCGAGTCGACCCGGTTGTGCACGAAAAATACCTGGCCTCCGCGCCGCAGCTCGCGCATCACCGCGCTGCGGATCACCTCGTCGTCGAAGCGGGTCACGTAGGTGCGGATCGCCATACGGTCGACCGGCGGGGTCTCGATGATCGACAGGTCGCGCATGCCGACCATGCTCATGTGCAGGGTGCGCGGAATCGGGGTGGCGCTCAGGGTCAGGATGTCGACCTCGGCGCGCAGCTGCTTGAGCCGCTCCTTGTGGGTCACGCCGAAGCGCTGCTCCTCATCGATGATCACCAGGCCGAGTTCCTTGAAGCGCACATCCCGCTGTAGCAGGCGATGCGTGCCGACCAGGATATCGACCTTTCCCTCGGCGGTCCGTTCGAGGGTCTGGCGGACCTCGGCGCCGGTGCGGAAACGCGAGACCATCTCGACCTCGATCGGAAAGTCGCTGAAGCGGCTGCGGAAGTTCTCCCAGTGCTGGCGTGCCAGGACCGTGGTCGGTACCAGCACCGCCACCTGGCGTCCGTCGAGCACCGCGCGCATCGCCGCGCGGATTGCGACCTCGGTCTTGCCGTAACCGACGTCCCCACAGATCAGGCGATCCATCGGCTGCGGCGACGACATGTCGCTCTGTACCTCTTCGATCGCCGCCAGCTGATCCGGGGTCTCCTCGTATTCGAAGGTCGCCTCGAACTCCCGGTAGTCGTGATCCGGTGCCGAGTACTGGTGCCCCTCGCGCATGGCCCGCAGCGCCTGAACCTTGAGCAGGTCACGGGCCAACTCCTCGATGGCGGCCCGCGCCTTGAGCTTGACCTTCTCCCAGGCCGTGCCCCCCATCCGTTCGAGCCTCGGGTGCGCCCCCTCGCCGCCGAGATATTTCTGCACCTTCTCGATCCGCTCGATCGGCAGGTAGAGATTGTCGCCGGCGGCGTACTCAAGATGCAGAAAGTCGCCCTCGACGCTCCCCATCGCCATATGTATCAGGCCACTGTAGCGCCCGATGCCGTGGTCGATGTGCACCACGTAGTCGTTTTCGCGCAGCTGAGCCAGCGATGACAGCGCGGCACGTGCCCGCGCGGTGCTGCGGCTGCGACGCGGTGCGCGCTGGCCGAAGATCTCCTCTTCGCTGATGACCGCCAGCTGCTCGTCGGGGAGCCGAAAGCCGGAAGAGAGCCGCCCGAGGAGCACAGCCACGTCCCCTTCCTGAAGCGCATCGAAGCTTTCCTGTGGCGCAAAGCGGGGCCTGCAGTCGTAGGTTTCGAGCAGATCGAGCAGGCGCTCGGCCTGCCCCTGTTGGTGACAGACAATGGCGATGCGCCAGCCGTCACTTCGCCAGCTCCCGATACGCTCGGCGAGCGCTGCCATGCCGCTGTGTTCCTTCTTCTGGCGCGGCTTCAGGTCGGCGTTCCCTTCCCAGTGGAAGCGCCAACGGCTGGCACTGCTGTCGGGCTGGAACAGCTCGAGGCGACACAGATCGATCAGCCCCTGCGTGCCGCACAGCCCTGCCAACCATTCGGGGTCGAGGAACAGACTCCGCGGTTCCGCGAATACCTCTCCCTGTTCTTCAAGGTGCGCCGCTCCCCCACTCACCTCCTCGGCGTGGTTATCGGCGACCTGCAGAAGTTCCTCCGGCTCCACGCGCACTATCCGTTCGGGGGCAAAATACTCGGCGAGGCTGTCTAGCCCGGTATAGTTGAGCGGTAGCAGCCAGTGGCGTCCCGGTGAAAGGATCCCGGTCTCGATCTCTTCGGCCAGCGCTTCGCGCCGGGTGCGCGGCAGGTCGAGCTCATCGCAACGCGCCTTCAAGCCTTCCAGCAGTTGCCGACGGTGCGTGCCGCTGAGCAGCATCTCACGCACCGGCATCAACTCGATGTTCCGCGGCCCACTGCTGCCGGAGCGTTGGCTAACCGGGTCGAACCAGCGTAGCCGTTCGATCTGGTCGCCGAACATCTCCACCCGTACCGGCTCCGCGGTGGTCGGCGGGAAGATATCAAGAATATCGCCGCGCACCGAAAAGCTGCCGCGCTCCTCGACCAGCGGCACCGCCTGGTAGCCCCCGGCGAGTAAACGCTCCACCAGCGCTTCCCGTGTCTCTTCGTCCCCCTCGCTCAACCGCCAGTGATTCTGCTCAAGCACTTCCCGCGGCATCAGCTTCTGCAGCAGGGCGCGCACCGGCGTCACCACGACCTCGGCGCGGCCGGCGACCATCGCCGCCAGCGCCGTGAGCCGTTCTGCCTCGACTTCCGGGTGGGGGGACATCGGCGCATAGGGAGCTACCTCCCACTGCGGGAATAGCACCACCCGCTCCGGTCTCGAACTGAAGAAACAGAGGTTCTCGTACCAACGGCGCGCTTCATCCGCCTCGGCGGTCACCACCAGCAGCGGACCGACCCCTTCCTTCTGCATGCGCGCCAGCACATGTGCAGCGGCACTGGCACCCAGCCCATACAGTTCGGCATGGCGCTCGCCGCCCTTCAGGGCGCCGACCAGTTCCGCACACGATGCGGCTTGTGATATTTCGGGATGCTCTATGCTCATAACGAAAAAAGGCAGGGCGCCTAAGGCACCCTGCCGGAAGTTGCGCGTTGGCGGGAGTCAGTCACGCGGCACCGCGAGCATGCGGTCTAGGGCGGCTTGTGCCCGCTGGCGGACGTCGGTGGTTACCGTGACTTGGGGGCTGAGGGTCTGCAGACAGTGCAGCACATCCTCGAGGGCGGTGAGCTTCATATTCGGACAGATTAACGAACCGCTCGGCAGAATGAACTCCTTGTCGGGGTTCTCCTTGCGCAACCGATAGAGAATACCTGCCTCGGTGCCGATGATGTACTTGCGGGTTTCGTCCGTGCGGCAGAAATCGTACATGCCGCTGGTCGAGCAGATATGGTCGGCCAGCGCGAGGATTTCCGGCGGACATTCCGGGTGCGCCACAAACAGCGCCTCGGGGTGCTCCTGCATGGCACGCTCGACATCCGCAACCTGCAACCGATCATGAGTCGGGCAATATCCCTCCCAGTAGTGGAAGGTCTTTCCCGGCAGTTTGTCGGCAACATAGCGACCCAGATTGCGGTCGGGGGTAAAGATAATCTCATCGGCCTCAAGCGATTCGACCACCTTGATGGCGTTGGCACTGGTGCAGCAGATGTCGGTCTCGGCCTTGACCTCGGCGGTCGAGTTGACGTAGGTGACCACCGTCGCTTGCGGGTGCTCGTCCTTCATCTTACGCAGCCCTTCGGCATCGATCATGTCGGCCATCGGGCAGCCGGCATCGGCGCGCGGCAGCAACACAGTTTTTTCCGGCGCCAGGATCGCGGCGCTCTCGGCCATAAAATGGACCCCGCAGAACACGATCACGTCATGCTCGGCACGCGCGGCCTCCATCGACAGCCCGAGGGAGTCCCCGGTGATATCGGCCAGCGCCTGGATTTCATCACGCTGGTAATTATGCGCCAGAATCAGGGCGTTGCGCTCCTTGGCCAGTTTACGGATTTCGGTAATCATTTCTGTCTGATTCATAAACCTACTCGATCTTGTGGACTGTAAGACACCCCGCAGGGGCCTTTCACCCTACTTCCACAGGCAAAAGTGTTGCGTATACTAGTTTAAAACCCCTTATATGTCAAACCCTTATACCGCAGTGACGCTTGACACCCGGTCCTTTTGTGGCTATGCTCTGCGGGCTTGTTTATCCCATTCTCTGTGAGTCTTACATGTTCGGTATCGGTTTCCCTGAATTATTGCTTCTGTTCGCTATCGCCCTGGTGGTGATCGGCCCTAAAAAACTCCCCGACCTGGCCCGTGCCCTGGGACGCGGCTTTGCCGAATTCAAGCGGGCCACCGATGATTTCAAAACCTCCTTTGCTGAGGAGACCCGCACCGCCCAGACCCGCGAGGAGCTGCTCAAGGCCGGAAAACTATCTGTTCCCGACACCGAAACGCCTTCTCCGTACGCAGAGAATGAAGCCGAGCTACAGGTGAACCCGTCATCCGCATCGACATCGGCCTCGGTCGAAATGCTTTCCAAAAATGCCGAGGAGAAGGGCAATGAGTGAAGATATGCCCTTTTTGTCGCACCTCGATGAGCTGCGCACCTGTCTTGTCCGCTCCTTTATTGCCTGGATAATCGCCTTCGTTGCCTGCTACAGCTACTCGGGAGTGATCTTCTCCTTTATCTCCGAGCCGGTACGCAGGGTCCTTCCCGAAGGTTCGTCGATGGTTTTCATTTCTGCGACCGAGCCGTTCTTCACCTATCTCAAGATCTCTGCACTTTCTGCCATGCTCTTCGCCCTGCCTGTGATCCTCTGGCAGCTATGGGCCTTCATTGCACCCGGGCTCTACAAGCACGAGAAACGCTACGCGATCCCGTTTGTCTTCGCCAGTTGCCTCTGCTTTGCGTGCGGAACCTACTTCGGCTTCACCTTCGTGTTCCCGACCATCTTCAATTTCCTGGTCACCTTCGGAACCTCCAGCGGTGACATGCAGGCAATGCTGTCGATCGGCAACTACCTGTCGCTAGCGAGCAAGCTGCTGCTTGCCTTCGGTCTGGTGTTCGAACTGCCGATCATTATCTTTTTTCTCGCCCGTCTCGGAGTGGTCGATCACCTGTGGCTGAAACGCAATCGCAAGTTTGCACTGCTTATCGCGTTTGTCGTTGGAGCGATGCTGACTCCGCCCGACATCCTCTCGCAGACCGCCCTAGCCGTTCCCTTCATTATCCTTTACGAGGTCGGCATCATTGTTGCCCGGCTCTTCGGCAAGAAACGCGAAGCTGATAGCGACGAGGACGATGAAACTCCGCAGGCCACCGACGCCAGCTAACTTAGCCGCACGTTACCCATACCTTACCTGAACGGTTGTGCCATGACGAAGGCCCTGGAAATTAACGACCTGGCCAAACGCTACGGCGACGACGAGGCGGTACGCAAAATTTCCTTCACCATTGAGGAAGGGGAGATTTTCGGCCTGCTCGGTCCCAATGGCGCAGGCAAAAGCACCACCATCAACATGATCGCCGGGGTGACCCGTATCGATCACGGCGCGGTCCGGGTTTTCGGCTACGACAACCGTCAGGATTACCGTCTCACCCGCCGTCTGGTCGGGGTTATGCACCAGGAGATCGTCACCGACCATTTCCTCGACGTCGATCATACCCTGCGCCTGCACGCCGGCTACTATGGCTATCCAACCGATCACGCCTGGCGCGAGCTATTGATCGAGCGCCTCGGCCTCGGCCCCCATCTTAAGAAATCGATGAACAAGCTCTCCGGGGGGCTCAAGCGCCGCCTGATGGTCGCCAAGGCGTTAATCCACAAACCGCGTCTGTTGATCCTCGACGAGCCGACGGCCGGCGTCGATGTGGAACTTCGCCACACGCTGTGGGATTTCGTGCGTGAAATTAATCACCAGGGAACATCGGTGCTGCTGACCACGCATTACCTCGAGGAGGCCGAGGCGATGTGCGAGCGTCTCGCCATCATGAACCACGGCCAGATCGTTGCCCTCGATCGCAAGGATACGCTGATGAGCCGAATCGGGACCCGCAGTATGTCGTTCAGGCTCGGCACCCCGTTACACGACGTCCCCACGTCGCTGCTGGCCTATTCTCCGAAGCTTGAAGAACAGGGCTCCCTGCTTCAGCTGACCCTGCCGCGCGACTGCCCCGGGGGGAAGGTCCTGGCGACCGTCTGTTCCCTCGGCCTCGATATCCTCGACCTGGAAACCCAGAGCACCGGACTCGAAGAGGTTTTCCTTGAATTGACCGGTCGCGGGCTCAACGGCGGGGGCGTGGCATGAGCGGATCGAACCAGTCTGCGCGCTTTTATCCGTGGCTCCCCTTTTTCACCCTGCTACGCCGCGAAGTTCACCGCTTTCTCAAGGTTTCGGTGCAGACCCTGCTGACCCCGATTATCACCGCGTCGCTCTACCTGTTCGTGTTCGGCGCCACCCTCGGCGATCGCCTCAGCGTGGTCGAGAACTTCAGCTATGCCCAGTTCGTGATTCCCGGCCTGATCCTGATGGGGGTCATTAACAACTCTTTTGCCAACTCGTCATCGTCGCTGTTCATGGCGCGCTATCTCGGCAACATTGTTGACCTGATGGTCACGCCGCTTTCCCCACCACAACTGATCTTTGCTTACACCTGCGCTTCGATGCTGCGTGGCCTGCTGGTCGGTAGTGCAGTGTTGTGCGTTTCGTTGTTCTTTGCCCCCCTCCCCTGGGCGAATCCGATGCTGGCATTGTTGATGGTCATCCTCGCCTCGTTCATTTTTTCCCAGTTCGGCCTGATCGCCGCAATCTACTCCAACAATTTCGACGCTTTGTCGATGTTTAGTAACTTTATTATCCTGCCGCTGATCTACCTCGGCGGGGTCTTCTACCCGGTCTCGATTCTTCCCTCGCCGTGGGAACAGCTTTCCCGCCTCAACCCGATGTTCTACCTGATCGACGGCTTCCGTCACGCACTGCTCGGTGTCGGCGACACCTCGCTGCTGGTTTCACTGTTGACCGCCGCCGGTTTCTCACTCGGCCTGTTCATCTGGGCCGCCTGGTTGATCGGGCGCGGCTACAAACTGCGCAGCTAAAGTTTCAGTTTCTCATACGAACATTTCTTCTTGATTAATCCGACCTTTTGTCCGCAATCAACGACGTGGACCCCGGCGGCCACGGCTACTGCCGGGACTTCGCCATGTGCTGTGCTCAACTCTACGGCCCGTTTTTGAATGAACCGTAGCTGCTCCGGAGGCGTCACACAGGAAAGACAGAAAAGCCTTTGACTGTTCCACGGCCTGTACGGAGCCCCGTATGCAGTCACCGAGTGCCGGGATTTTACTCTTGCCGTCTGGCGAGCACGCGAGCCGGCTTGATTAAAACTTGCGGCCAGCGAGGGCACCCGATCTTCGGGTGACGGAGTTCGTGTTGGTTTCTTTAGCTTACCTTTCTTTGCCACTCAAAGAAAGGTAAGGCGCTGCCGGGCGCCCCCGGCGGTGTTGAATGTTTATCTTTGCTTTACTTACTTAGTTTTATTTTCGTCCCCTTACCTACCCCCTACCAACCACAAAAAAAGGCGCCCCCTCACGGGAGCGCCTTTTCCATTGATTACCCTGCGACAGAAATCAGAAACGCGCTTCGAAACCGATACGCACCTCGTCATCTACATCCACGTCGCCGAGGATGTTATCGTATTCCACCTCGACATTCTGATATTCCACGTGTACACCGATCTTCGGCGTGATCACGTAACCAGCGCGGATGGAGTATTCGGCCATCCGTTCCGCCTCGAGAAACGAGAAGATTTTCGGTGAATAGATGATACGCCCGGCAAAACCGAAACAACCCAGGGCGGGCGGGAAATAACGCGCCAGGCCACCGATGCCGACCGCACCGAAATCGCTGTCGTCCCTGTCACTTTCGCCAACCCTGACGTCGGCGACGATCCCCAGCTCGAGGCCCGGGACATTCCCCGGTTCGCCGATGAAATCGAAACCGAAACTCGTCATCCAGCCATTGAGCTCGTCCTCATCGTTAAACAGACCGCGGATATCAAACAGCGAGGTGCCATAGGCGTCCTGATTGATAATCATCCCGAGTCGCGCTTGCGCGCTGTCGTCGTTGAAGTTGAGTTCTAGCGAATTGGCTGCCGCCCAGGCGCTACCGCTCATTGCGAGCAGGCAGGTCACAACTGTAAGCAGTTGCTTCATCTTGATTCCTCCTGATGTCATAGTCATAAACGTACCGGCAGGAACTATCTCACATTCGTCTGAGTGGGACAAGGGGGGGGCATACAGAAAGGGCCCGCTCAAGGCGGGCCCGGGTGTTAGACGTCGACGTTCTGGGAAAAGACTGAGGTTTCGGCTTGCCGCCCCTCGGCCTGAGCAATGCTCTGGATCAGCACCTGTGCGCCGTAGGCAGCGGTTTTCTTGACCAGGTTGTCGGCTGTTTCGGTGTCCCGTTCCTTGAACGCCTGGATAATCTTGCGGTGTTCATTGACCGAGATTTCCATTCGCCCAGGTAACGCCAGCGAGGCCATACGTGAGCGATTGAACTTCATCACCAGCTGGTCGATCAGCTCCGAGAGCTTTTCGTTGCCGGCGGCACGGATAAACAGTTCATGGAATTCGTTGTGCACCCGGAAGAAGGTCTTGACATCTCCCAGCCGCGCCAGCTCTTCAAGCCGGGCGTTAATCGCTTCGAGCTTCTCGATCTCCTTGTCGCTCATTTTGAGCGCAGCGAGGCGGGCAGCAAATCCTTCGAGAACGCTCTTGATCGCGTAGAACTCCTCGATATCCTGCTCCGAGAGTTGCGCCACCACCGCGCCCTTGCGGGGAATTACTGTCAAATATCCTTCGGACTCGAGTTGCCGGAAAGCCTCGCGAATCGGCGTACGGCTGATTCCAAAACGTTCGGCCAGTTCAGGCTCGGCGACTTTTTCACCAGGTTTTAGCTGCCCCTTGAGGATCGCTTCGCGGATCGATTCAAGGATTTTTTCGCGTAGCGTCTGATGACGCTCCATAACCTTGCGCATCGCATTATATCCCAAAATAAATTTTTGTAATTGTATACAGTATACAGTATTTGTCAAGGCGTTTTCCCTCACAAATCCGCTACCTGGCTCATCTCTCTTGTTTTTCTGCCTCCGTGTCGGTAGACTTACGAAATTCCGTCACTGGAGCTTTTATGGACCCGGTTCGCCACTTCCGTTTTTCACTTATCAGCCTGCTGATCGTCTTTGCAGCCGGCACTTGCGGCTATAGCCTGATCGAAGGCTGGTCGCTGTTCGACTCGCTCTACATGACGGTGATCACTCTGGCAACGGTCGGGTTTCGCGAGGTCGCCCCGCTCTCAGACGGCGGGCGCGCATTTACCATCCTGTTGATCGTTTTTGGTGCAGGAATTATCGCCTACGCCGTCGGTAGCATGGTCCAGATCCTGGTTGAGGGGCAGGTGCTTAAAGTCTTGGGGAGAAAGAAATTGGAAAAGCAAATCAGTAAGCTGTCCGGGCATTACATCATCTGTGGTTATGGTCGCATCGGAGCAATGATCGCCCGTGAATTCGCCGCGCGCCCCAAATCGTTCGTGGTCGTTGAGAACGACATCGAGGTTTGTGAACGCCTCTCCAACGAAGGGCACTTGTTCGTACGTGGCAACGCCACCGACGACGAGACGCTACTCGAGGCCGGTATTGAACGTGCCAAGGGCCTGATCACCGCGGTCACCTCGGACACAGAGAACGTCTACATCACCCTCACCGCCCGTGGGCTGAAACCCAACCTGTTTATTCTCGCCCGCGCCAGCGACGACAGCGCAGAAGTCAAGCTGCGCCGCGCAGGTGCCAACAAAGTGGTTTCACCCTACACCATCGGTGCCACCCGTATGGCCCAGGCAATTCTGCGTCCCTCCGTGGTCGACTTTATTGAAATCGCCACCGGCAGCCAGAACGTGGAACTTCAACTCGAGGAAATCAACATTTCGATCCGCTCCGAGCTGGTCGGTAAAACCTTGATGGACTCAGGTATCCGCAAGCAGATCGGCGTGATTATCGTCGGCGTCAAGCGCGGTAGCAGCATGCTCTTCAACCCTTCGCCCGAGACCGAAATGCTCAACGGCGACACCCTGATTACCCTCGGTGAACCTTCCGCAGTTCGCGAACTCGAACGGTTGGCCGGAGTTGAAGATGTCTCCTAGATCTCTCCACGCCCACCTTCCCTGGTCACGCCGCGATGAGTTTCTACCGCTCTTTGACGAGCTCGGGCTCGGTATCGAAATCGGTCTCACCGGACCCGACCTCGACCAGATCGACGAGGAGACGGTTTACCCAGCGCAGCTGCTCCCCCCGGCACCGGTCACCATTCACGCCCCCTTCAATGACCTGAATCCCGGGGCAAGCGATCCACGCATACTCGAGGTTACCCGGACGCGCCTACGACAAACTCTCTCCATAGCTGATCGAACCGGCGCCAAACTCATCGTCTGCCACCCCGGCTACGAGCACTGGCGCTATGCCGGCAACATCGACCTGTGGCTTGAAGCGTGCCTCGACTTCTGGCCTGAACTTCTCCAGCGCGCCGATCAAATCGGTTGCGACATTGTTCTTGAAAACGTCTTCGACACCCACTACCAGGCCCTGCATCGCCTTCTCACTTCTATAAACCACCCGAGACTCGGACACTGCTTCGACATCGGACACTGGTTTCTGTTTTCAAAGGTAACAATCCCCGAATGGCTCGACGCCATGGGACCATTTCTCAAGCACCTGCACCTGCACGACAATACCGGCAAGAGCGA
>PKUI01000095.1 GCA_002869605.1 Desulfuromonas sp.
AACGTCGTTGCAACCCCGGAATTGTCCCTTGAACCGAAAACGTGGTGCTTCATGTTTGCCGGTTGCGTACCCTACCGGGGCTACTTTGAGGAACAGGATGCTCTTGATTTTGCTTCGGAACTCAGGGAAGATGGGCTCGATGTCGATGTTTACGGCGTACCTGCCTACTCGACTCTCGGCTGGCTTGATGACCCCCTGCTCAATACCTTCCTGTTTGAAAGTGACATCTATCTGGCCGAGCTTATCTTCCATGAACTTGCGCACCAGCGTCTTTACCTCAAAGACCATGGTGATTTTAACGAGGCTTTTGCGGTTGTGGTCGCCAGGCATGGTGCCGATCGCTGGATTTCGTCTCAAGACGATCCAGTTCTCTCCCGTGCGCGAGTTCAGCAAAAATACCGTCAGAAGACTTTCTTTGATCTGTTCGACGAAACCCGTAACCATCTCACCGAGCTTTACGCATCGGGACAGCCTGATTCTCAGATGCTGGCGAGCAAACAACAGTTGCTGGACGCATTTGCCGTACGCTACCGGGCCCTGTTACAGGGTTGGGGAGCAACAGAAGGGGAGAGTTGGCTGGGGAGGGGTTTGAATAACGCACGCTTTGCCGCCGCCATGACCTACCGCAAACTGGTGCCGGCGTTTGAAGCGTTATGGGAACAATCAGGAGAAAGCCCAAGACGTTTCTATCGGGCCGCAGAAGAGCTTTCAAGGCTCCCGGAAGTCGAATTGCAGACGCGTCTTAAAACCCTGAGTCAAAGGTGATAAGGTTATTTTTCGGAGGCAATATCGGCTTCTACGACAAAGCGTTTGATCTTTCGGGTTGTGGTCTTGGGGAACTCCTCGTCACGCAGGGTAAAACGCTTAATACGCTTATAATCGGCCAGTTCCTTTGAAATAGCCTGAATCTCGTTGCGGATCAGCTTCTCTACGTCTTCCAGGCGGCTGAGGTTGGCCTTGTGCACTTCGGCATAATGGTCAAGAGCTTCCTGGTCAGGGTAGATCATGGCGTAGACCTCTTCTGCGTGACTGCTGATCTTGTGGCCATAGACCATCGCTTCGGCAATGAACGGGCTCTTGAGAAGCTCGTGCTCGATCTCCTCTGGGTAGACGTTCTTGCCATTCGGGGTGACGATCAGGTTTTTGACCCTCCCACAGATCGACAGAAAACCATCTTCAGACAACGAACCGAGATCACCTGTACGATACCAGCCGTCCTGAAGCACTTCCTCTGTCGCCGCGGAGTTTTTGTAGTAGCCGAGCATGACATTCGGCCCGCGCACGATAATCTCGCCGACCCCTTCGTCGTTTGGATTGTCGATTCGCACCTCGACACCCTCCAGCAACGTCCCGACTGTAGCGCGACGTGAGCGGGTAGGGGACTCGGCGCTGATAACCGGTGAGGTTTCGGTGATGCCGTAACCCTGATAGATTTTGAAACCGAGGTCCTGAAAGCCCTTTTGAACCTCCGGGTCAAGTGCGGCCCCCCCGCTGACAAACTTGATCCCTTCTCCAAACGCCTTACGCACCTTCGACGAGATGATATTCCGGGTCAGCGCAAACTGGTAAAGCGACCTGGAGAGTGTGCTGGAGGCAATGTTTTTCTGAATCCTGTCGAGGAACAAGCGATAAACTGCCGGAACTCCGAGGAAAAACGTGGGCTGTATCTCGCGCACATTTTCTCCGAGTTTTTTCAGCGACTCCGCAAAGGTGATCCGACCGCCGAGGGCGAGAGGCAAGAGAATGCCACACACCTGCTCAAAAACATGATTAATCGGCAAGAAGGAGAGGGTATGGATGGTGTTGTCGACATCAAACAGCTTATGCACACCACGGATGTTTGAGACGATGTTGCCATGAGAAAGCATCGCCCCCTTGGAGCGCCCGGTGGTGCCCGAGGTGTACAGTATGATGGCAAGTTAGTTTTCCGCCCTCGTGACAAGACTCGTCGGGGCCTCTTTGACAAACTCTTTGAGCGGCAGTAGCCGCTCTTTCTTGATCAGCTTCTGGCGCACCTGGCTGATATTCGAAAAAAGGTTGGCCGACAGACGATCCTGCCCAGTACGCTGTTTCGGCAGCAGAAGTAGTTCATGAGCCCTGCTGGCAAGTTTCTCAAAACTCTCGACCTGTTCACCCGAGAGATCAAAGGCGTTCTTGAGTTCGTGCCATTCTTCCACCAGACTGGCAACCACCTGGGCAGGTTCCGAAAATGCCGGGTTGCCGGTCAGGTCGCGATCGATCAGGACGATCCGTTCCAGTTCGGGAAGTTCGTTATACAATTCCAGGATTGGTTCGAGATAAGCTTCCGTTGTAAAGATCAACGGGGTGTCGCAGTCGGCGAGCACGTGCCTCAATTCGGAACTCTTCAGATCCTTGTCGATGGGCACTACAACGCCGCCGGCGTGTAGAACACCGAGGTAGGTGGCTACCCACATCGGGGACGACGGGGCCAGGATCGCCACCTTGGTTTCTGGTTTGAACTGGCGCGCCTGCAATCCGGCGGAAACCCTTTCAACCTCACGCCAAAGTTCGGCATAGCTGATCGAGTGCCATTTACTGCCGACCTTTTCGGCGAGCGCAGTACGCCCGGCATTGTTGCGACAACTTTCGGCAAGCAGGGTGGCAATCGTCGACATGAGTTCTCCTTGGCAAGATTTTAATCCAATCATGCTAACGTTTCACGCGCAACCGAGGCAAGAGAAAATGGGCCGCAGGTAAACAGTACATCGACCCGAAACTACTTTACAATTCGCCCCCCATTCGGTATATCTGTCGGGTTTCGCAGCCCTTTAAGTATAGGTAGTCTACATGGCCCAAAGTGACCGCATCAGAAACTTTTCCATCATAGCCCATATCGATCACGGCAAATCGACCCTTGCCGACCGTTTACTCGAAGACACCGGCGCTCTGAGTGATCGCGAGAAGAAAGATCAATTTCTCGACAAGATGGACCTCGAACGTGAACGAGGAATTACCATCAAGGCCCAGGCCGTGCGCTTGAACTATCGTGCCGAGGATGGACAGGACTATATCCTCAACCTGATCGACACCCCTGGGCATGTTGACTTCAACTACGAAGTCAGCCGCTCCCTGAAGGCCTGTGAAGGGGCACTGCTCGTCGTCGATGCCTCACAGGGGGTCGAGGCACAGACTCTGGCCAACGTCTATCTGGCCCTCGAGCAGGACCTGGAAATCCTCCCGGTACTCAACAAGGTTGATCTGCCGAGTGCCGATCCGGAGCGGGTCAAAGAGGAGATCGAGGAAATCATCGGTCTCGATACCGCGGAGGCGGTTTCTGCCAGTGCCAAGGAGGGGCTCGGCATTCACGAGATCCTCGAGCAGGTTGTGCACAAGGTTCCTCCGCCCAGTGGCGACCCCGAGGCTCCGCTGCAGGCCCTGATCTTCGACTCCTGGTACGACGCCTATCAGGGGGTCATCACCCTGGTGCGTGTGGTGCAGGGGACTCTGCGCAAGGGGGAGAAGGTGCAGTTGATGGCCAACCGCAAACATTGCGAAGTGCTAAAGCTGGGCATTTTTGCACCTAACCCGGTCGAGGTCGGGAGCCTGACGGCCGGAGAGGTCGGATTCCTCATCAGCGGGATCAAAGAGGTTCACGATGCCAAGGTCGGAGACACCGTGACCCACCTACATCGCCCGGCGACAGAACCGCTCCCCGGCTTCATGGAAGTCAAACCGATGGTCTTCTCAGGTCTTTACCCCATCGACTCGGGCGATTACGAAGGATTGCGTGACGCGCTGGAAAAATTGAGTCTCAATGACAGCTCGATTACCTTTGAGCCCGAAAATTCCATGGCTCTCGGTTTCGGTTTCCGCTGTGGATTTCTTGGCCTGCTGCACATGGAAATCATCCAGGAGCGCCTGGAGCGTGAGTTTGGTGTCGACCTGATTACCACCGCACCGACGGTCGTCTATCATGTCATCACGACCAAGGGCGATTTTCTCGAGGTGGACAGCGCCAATAAACTCCCGGACGTTCAATACATCGAAACGCTCAAGGAGCCGTTTATTCTGGCTTCAATTCATACGCCAAACGATTTTGTTGGCGGCATTCTAGCCCTGTGCGAGGAAAAAAGGGGTGTACAGCGGGAGATCAAGTACCTGACATCCAATCGCGTCATGATCGTCTACGAACTACCGCTCAACGAAATCGTGCTCGATTTCTACGATCGCCTCAAGACCATTTCCCGCGGCTACGCCTCGCTTGACTATGAACACCTTGATTTCCGGCTCAGCGATCTGGTGCGTCTGAACGTGTTGATCAATGGTGAGGCGGTCGATGCCCTGTCGTTGATCGTTCATCGCGAGAAAGCGCAGTTCCGTGGTCGTGAACTGGCAGCCAAGTTGAAAGAATTTATTCCCCGTCAGCAGTACGAGGTTGCCATACAGGCGGCGATTGGCAACAAGGTTGTTGCACGTGAGACCGTCAAGGCATTGCGCAAGGACGTCACCGCCAAGTGCTACGGGGGAGATATTACCCGTAAACGTAAACTGCTCGAGAAACAGAAAGAGGGCAAGAAGCGCATGAAACAGGTTGGTAGCGTGGAGTTGCCCCAGGAAGCTTTCCTGGCTGTCCTCAAGGTCAAGGAATAATATCAAGGGAGCCTGCTGTGATGTTGTTCGGTCGCAAAAAGAAACCGTCTGAAAATCCGAAACCTAAAAAGGGGTTCGTTCGCTAATGGGTCGAGGCCATTTTGGTCGCGCTGGTTATAGCGCTGGTGCTGAGGACGTTTGTTGTCCAGGCGTTCAAGATCCCCTCCAGTTCCATGGAGGATACGCTGCTGATTGGCGATCATCTTCTGGTCAATAAATTCATCTATGGCACCAAGATACCGTTCGTCGACGGACGCTTCCTGCAAATCCGGGAGCCGGAGCGGGGCGACGTCATTGTCTTCGAGTTTCCGGCTGACACCAAGGACGAGCGTCTGGCCTTCTGGCAGAAGCGCGACTTTATCAAGCGTGTGATTGGGCTCCCCGGGGACACGGTCGAAATGCGGGACAAAACTGTCTATGTCAATGGCAAGGAATACCGCATTGACCAGGAGGTCCACAAGGATGCGAGTCTGCGGGGCCGCTGCTTCGAAATCGGCGACTGGCGTAAGCGCATGCGCATCCCGTCATCGCTGGAACGCGACTGCATGCTGCCGACCACGGTGCCGGAAGGGCACTACCTGGTGCTCGGCGACAACCGTGATCGCTCCCACGACAGCCGTTTCTGGGGCTTCGTGCCGATGGAGAACATCAAGGGGCTTGCGTTTATTAAGTACTGGTCGTGGGACTCCCAAAAAACCTGGCCCCGTTTTTCGCGTATTGGCAGACTGATCGAATAAAAATCTTCCAGGCACAAGGTTTGGTGTTGACGGCGCTCATGACCCATTGATATAGTGCCGAAAATTAAGTCACTCCACCTTTTAAGCCGATCCAGAGAGGTCGGTAAAGGCGGTAACATGCACCACACAAATATTTTCTGCATATCTATCAGAGTACCTCGTCGCGTATTGCCGGCGGGGTACTTTTTTGTGTCCGCAAACATCTCATCCAGGAGGGTGCAGGCATGAGCCATGGGGCAACCGTGATACTCGACAACCCGGGAGTTACCCGGGCACTGACCCGCATCGCGCACGAGATTCTCGAGCACAATAAAGGCGTCGAGCGCCTGGTGCTGGTCGGGATACGTAGCGGTGGCGACCATATCGCCCGCGAGCTGGCGCGGCGGATTGAACAGATCGAGGGCGCGGAACTGCAGACCGGTGCTGTCGATATCGCCATGTATCGCGACGATCTGGCTTCGCGTGGCACTGTCGAGGTCGGGCGAACGGATATCCCTTTCGACCTCGACAACATACGCGTGGTACTGGTTGATGACGTGCTGTTCACCGGGCGTACGATTCGCGCCGCCATGGATGCCCTGATGGACCTCGGGCGTCCGCAGAATATCCAGTTGGCGGTCCTGGTCGACCGGGGACATCGCGAACTGCCGATCCGCCCCGACTATGTCGGTCGCAATGTGCCGACAGCCCGAGACGAGAAGATTGAAGTGCTGTTTGACGACAACGACCAACGCCCGCTCGAAGTGCGGCTGATCAAGCCCTGAGTCCTGGAGGAAGAGCCATGAGTTTCCCGCACAAGCACATACTCGGCACTCGCGATCTGAGCAAAGAGGACATCCTGACGATTCTCGATACGGCAGCAAGCTTTCGGGAAGTCAACCAGCGCGACATCAAGAAGGTTCCGACCCTCAGGGGCAAGACGGTCATTAACGCGTTCTTTGAGGCGAGTACCCGCACCCGGCTTTCCTTTGAAATCGCCGGCAAGCGGCTTTCTGCCGACACGGTCAACATCTCCGGATCGACCTCTTCGGTGGTCAAGGGCGAAACCCTCGAGGATACGGCGCGCAATATCGAGGCGATGCGGCCGGATATCATCATTATCCGCCATGGGCATTCCGGGGCCCCGCATTACCTTGCTGAGCGCATCGACTGCTCGGTGATCAATGCTGGCGATGGGGCCCACGAGCATCCGAGCCAGGCCCTGCTCGACCTGTTGACCATTCGTGACCACAAGCAACAGTTCGAAGGTCTCAATGTGGCGATTGTCGGCGATATTGCCCATAGCCGCGTGGCGCGTTCCAACCTGCTGGCGATGAGTAAACTCGGCATGAACGTACGCCTGTCGGGACCTGGGACCATGGTGCCGCGCGAATTCGAACACCTTGGCGCCGAAATCCATACCCGGCTCGAAGACGCGATTGCCGATGCCGACGTAGTCATGATGCTGCGCATTCAGCTGGAGCGGATGGGGAACACCCTGCTGCCGACCCTGCGCGAATATGCACGTTTTTACGGATTGAACCCGGAGAAACTCAAGCTGGCCAAAGAAGATGCGATCGTCATGCACCCGGGGCCGATCAATCGCGGGGTCGAACTTTCGACCAGTGTGGCGGATGGTCCGCAGAACGTTATTCTCGACCAGGTCGAAAACGGCGTGGCTGTGCGCATGGCGCTTCAATACCTGGTGTCCGGGGTTGAGCGCAGCGAAGTCTGACCCGCAGATGCAAACCAATACGTTTACGAGGAGTGAACGATGACATTACTGATTAAAGGTGGTCGCGTTATTGATCCGGCCAGCGGCACGGACGAAGTTCTCGACATTCTGGTCGAACAGGGCAAGATTGCCCAGCTGGGCAAGGGGCTGGATGCCAAGGGGGCTGAGACCATCGATGCGGCCGGTCGGCTGGTGACGCCCGGTCTGATCGATATCCACGTACACCTGCGCGACCCGGGGCTTGAGTACAAGGAAGACATTGCCAGTGGTTCTCAGGCTGCCGTTGCCGGAGGGTTCTCCACGGTTGCGTGCATGCCGAACACCAAGCCGGTCAACGATAACCACACCGTAACCCGCTACATTGTCGATAAGGCGGCCAAGGTCGCACGCTGCAAGGTGCTCCCGATCGGCTCGATCACCCAGGGTCTGAAAGGGGAGTCGCTTGCCGAGATCGGTGACATGCAGGAAGCCGGCTGTGTCGGTTTCTCTGATGATGGCCGCCCGGTGACCAGCGGCGAGCTCATGCGCCGCGCCCTCGAGTATGCCCGGCCTTTCGATGCGGTGATTATCTCGCATGCGGAAGACCTGTCGCTGGTCGGCGAAGGGGTTATGAACGATGGTCGTGTTGCTGCAGAAATGGGTCTTAAGGGGATCCCCTGGGTCGCTGAAGATGCCGCCACCGCTCGTGACGTAATGCTGGCTGAGTTTACCGGCTCACGCCTGCACGTGGCCCATGTTTCCACCCGCGGTTCGGTGGAAATCGTTCGTGCGGCAAAGGCACGCGGGGTAAAGGTTACCGCCGAAGCGACGCCGCATCACTTCACCCTTACCGAAGAGGCCGTGCGCGGCTATAATACCGATGCCAAGATGAACCCGCCGCTGCGAACCGACGTCGACGTCGAGGCGTTAAGGGCAGGGCTGGCCGATGGTACGCTCGATGCGATTGCCACCGACCACGCACCGCACCATATTGATGAAAAAAATGTCGAGTTCAACATTGCCATGAACGGTATTGTCGGCCTCGAAACTGCGCTGCCGCTGACGCTGAAACTGGTTGAAGAGCAGGTGCTGTCTCTGGGCGAGGCGATTGCTCGTCTGTCCAGCGGCCCCGCAGCCTGCCTGGGGCTCGCATCCGGGACCCTGCAGGTAGGGAGTGCAGCAGATATTGCCATCATCGATCCGGAACTGGAGTGGACGGTTGAGCGCTCGCAGTTGCACAGTAAAAGCAAGAACACGCCTTTTGATGGCTGGCAGATGCGCGGTGCAGCAACCCATACGATTGTCGACGGTGAGCTGGTTTTTGAAAGAAAATAGGCTGATTGAACGCCACATTTAAGGCATTACCTAGGAGTACGATAACACTATGAAAGCGATTCTGGCATTGGCTGATGGCCGTGTCTTTCAGGGCGAAGCGCTCGGTGCAACAGGTGAAGTGACCGGTGAGGTCGTCTTCAATACCAGCATGACCGGCTACCAGGAAATTCTCACCGACCCCTCCTACGCGGGCGAGATCGTCACCATGACCTACCCGCAAATCGGTAACTACGGGGTCAACCTTGAAGACGTCGAATCGGCCAAACCTCATCTGCGTGGCTTTGTGGTCAAAGAAGCGAGCAACATCCCGAGTAACTGGCGCTGCGAGGTGCCCTTCGGTGAATATCTGCGCGAACACAACATCGTCGGCATTCAGGGGCTCGACACGCGCGCCCTGGTCAAGCATATCCGTGACCACGGCGCGCAGACCGGCATCATCTCGACCGTTGATCTCGACCCGCAAAGCCTGGTCGAAAAGGCCAAACAGGCGCCGCCGATCGTCGGGCAGGATCTCGTCAAGACCGTCAGCTGCGCAGCCCCTTACCAGTGGAGCGAGAGCACCTGGGACCTCGAATCCGGGTACCAGGACGCTCCCGAAAAAACCCGTTTCAAGGTTGTCGCCTATGACTTTGGCATCAAGCGCAACATCCTGCGCAACCTGGTTTCTCACGGCTGCGAGGTAACCGTCGTGCCGGCCACAACCCCGGCCAGCGATGTTCTGGCCATGAAGCCCGACGGGGTGTTCCTGAGCAACGGCCCCGGTGACCCGGAGCCGATTGCCTACGCCCAGAAAGCGATCAAGGAACTCCTCGGTGAGGTGCCTCTGTTCGGCATCTGCCTTGGCCACCAGCTTCTCTCTCTGGCCCTTGGTGGCAGCACCTACAAGTTGAAGTTCGGACACCGGGGTGGAAACCAGCCGGTGCGACGCGAGGAGACCCGTCAGGTCGAAATCACCTCGCAGAACCACGGTTTCGCAGTTGCCGCCGACTCCCTTCCGGACAATGTGGAGGTGACCCACATCAACCTCAATGACAATACCGTGGAGGGGGTTGCTCACAAGGAGCTCTCGGCATTCTCTGTCCAGTATCACCCCGAGGCTTCACCTGGACCGCACGATGCCCGCTACCTGTTTGGCCGTTTCATGGAACTTATGGACGCATTCCGCCGCAAGGCCTGACCCAGACTTTTTAAGAAGGACCCGATATGCCCAAGAGAACAGACCTTGAAAAAATATTGATCATCGGTGCTGGCCCGATCGTCATCGGCCAGGCATGCGAGTTTGACTATTCCGGCACCCAGGCGTGCAAGGCGCTTAAGGAGGAGGGGTACACGGTCGTGCTGCTCAACTCCAATCCGGCGACGATCATGACCGATCCCGACTTTGCCGATCGCACCTACGTCGAGCCGGTTACGCCCGACACGCTGCGCAAGATTGTCGAGCAGGAGCGTCCCGACGCCATCCTGCCGACCCTTGGCGGCCAGACGGCCCTGAATACCGCCGTGGCCCTGGCCAAGGACGGAACCCTGGATAAATTCGGGGTCGAGCTGATCGGCGCCAAGCTTGAAGCGATCGAGAAAGCCGAGGACCGTACTCTGTTCAAACAGGCGATGGAGAAAATCGGTATCGGTATCCCGCGTTCCGGTCTGGGGCACAGCTTCCAGGAAGCGATGGAGATCATCGAGCATGTCGGATTTCCTGCGATCATCCGACCCTCCTTTACCCTTGGCGGCACCGGCGGCGGTATCGCCTATAACATGGAAGAGTATACCGAGCTGGTCCTGGCCGGGCTCGACGCCTCGCCGACTAACGAGATTCTGATCGAAGAATCGGTGATCGGCTGGAAAGAGTTCGAACTTGAGGTGATGCGCGATCTGGCTGATAACGTGGTCATCATCTGTTCGATCGAAAACTTCGACGCGATGGGGGTTCACACCGGTGACTCGATCACGGTAGCACCGGCACAGACCCTCACCGACAAGGAGTACCAGATTCTGCGCGATGCCTCGCTCAAGATCATTCGGGAGATCGGGGTTGAAACCGGCGGCTCGAATATCCAGTTCGGCATCAATCCCAAAGACGGGCGCCTAGTGGTGATCGAAATGAACCCGCGTGTCTCGCGCTCCTCGGCCCTGGCTTCCAAGGCCACCGGCTTTCCGATTGCCAAGATCGCGGCCAAGCTTTCGGTCGGCTACACCCTCGACGAGATACCCAATGATATCACCCGTGAGACCCTGGCGAGCTTCGAACCGACGATTGATTACGTCGTCACCAAGGTTCCACGTTTTACGTTTGAAAAATTCCCCCAGGCCGATGCGCGACTGACCACTCAGATGAAGTCGGTAGGGGAGGCCATGGCGATCGGACGCACCTTCAAGGAGAGCCTGCAGAAGTCATTGCGGTCCCTTGAGATCGGCTCAAGTGGCTTTGAGAGCCGTCTGTTCTCCAACTTTGAAGATTATCGTCGCTCCCTGAGCAGTGCAGAACAGGACCGCTTGCGCGAGAATCTGCGCGTACCGAACTGGGAGCGGATGTGGTACCTCGGAGATGCCTTCCGTGCCGGCATGAGCATCGAGGAAATCTATCGTATCACCCATATCGACCCCTGGTTTCTCGACAACATCAAGCAGATCATCGACATGGAACAGCGCCTCTACGAGGCCCGCGAGGACCTGCCGACCGATGGCCCCGAGTTCGAGGCGTTGCTGCGCAAGGCGAAACAGTTCGGTTTTTCCGATAAGCGTCTCGCCGTTATCTGGGGGGTGACTGAAAGTGACGTACGCAACATGCGTCACACCGCATCCGTGCGCCCGGTTTACAAACGGGTCGATACCTGCGGTGCTGAGTTCGAAGCCTTCACGCCGTACCTCTATTCGACGTATGAACAGGAATGCGAGGCCGAACCGAGCGACAAGCGCAAGATCATGATCCTTGGCGGTGGACCGAACCGGATAGGGCAGGGGATCGAGTTCGACTACTGCTGCGTGCATAGCGTGTTTGCTCTGTCGGAAGCCGGTTTCGAGACCATCATGGTCAACTGCAACCCAGAGACCGTCTCCACCGACTACGATACCTCTGATCGCCTCTACTTCGAACCGCTGACCTTCGAGGATGTGTTGGAGATCGTTGAACTCGAAAAGCCTGAAGGGGTGATCGTCCAGTTCGGGGGGCAAACCCCGCTTAAACTTGCAGTGGCGCTGGAAAAAGCCGGGGTGCCGATTATCGGCACCTCCCCCGATGCCATCGACCGCGCCGAGGACCGTGAGCGATTCCAGGCCCTGTTACACAAGCTGGGTCTCAAGCAGCCCGAAAATGGCCTCGCGCGCTCCTTCGAGGAGTCCGAAGTGATAGCCGAGAGGATCGGATTCCCGGTGGTGGTTCGCCCTTCTTACGTCCTGGGCGGGCGCGCCATGGAGATTGTCTACGACGTCGAGCAACTGCGCCGCTATATGGTCAACGCGGTCGAAGCCTCCCCGGAACACCCGATTCTCATCGACAAATTCCTCGAAGAGGCTATAGAAGTCGATGTGGACGCTCTCTCGGACGGCACAGAGGTGATTGTCGGCGGCGTTATGCAGCACATCGAGGAAGCCGGTATCCACTCCGGCGACTCCGCATGCGCGCTGCCTCCGTACTCTCTCGGCAAGACAGTGCTTGATGAAATCAAGCGCCAGACCGTAGCACTGGCCCTGGAGTTGAATGTCATCGGCTTAATGAACATTCAGTTTGCCGTAAAGGGAGACGAGATCTACCTGATCGAGGTCAACCCGCGTGCCAGCCGTACGGTACCCTTCGTTTCCAAGGCCACCGGGCGTCCTCTGGCCAAGATAGCCGCGCTGGTGATGGCGGGTAAGTCACTGCAGGAACAAGGAGTTGCGGGCGAGATCGTTCCCGCACATATCTCGGTTAAAGAGTCGGTCTTCCCGTTTGTCAAATTCCCCGGTGTCGATCCGCTACTTGGCCCAGAGATGAAATCAACCGGCGAAGTCATGGGGATTGGTAAGGATTTTTCAACCGCCTTTGCCAAGGCCCAGGCTGGAGCAGGGGTCAAACTACCGACCTCCGGGAAAATCTTCATCAGCGTCAAGGACTCGGACAAGAAACATATCCTGGAACCGGCCCGCAAGCTGGTTGAAGGGGGATTCGAGATCGTTGCCACCGGTGGTACCGCACAGTTTCTCGAGCAACACCAGGTGCCGGCGACTTTTATCAACAAGGTCAAGGAGGGGCAACCGCATTGTGTCGACGCGATTAAAAACCGTGAAATCGGGCTCATTTTCAATACCACCTTTGGAGCCCAGTCGATTATCGACTCCTTTTCCATCCGTCGCTCTGCGGTGGTTTATGATGTTGCCTACTTTACAACCGTGGCCGGGATGAGTGCAGCCGTAGACGGGCTGCTGGCCCGCAAGCGCGAAAGTCTTGACGTCACACCGCTACAAGAGTATTATGCCTGACGAATCGCACACACATATTGTTACTTTTTAAGCATTTCGGGCGGGTTTCCCCGCCCGTTAACTTTAGGTACAGAGGAAAATAGATATTATGTCCGACAGTGTCCCGATGACCCAGGAGGGTTACCAGCGTCTCCAGGAAGAACTGAAGCATCTCACGCGAGTTGAACGACCCAAGGTCGTCAAAGATATTGAAATTGCCCGTGGTCATGGGGATCTTTCGGAGAACGCCGAGTACGATGCCGCCAAGGATCGTCAGGGTTTCATTGAGGGCCGCATCCGTGAGCTCAATGACAAGATTGCCCGTGCTCAGGTAATCAACCCTGCGGAACTCAAGGAAGAAAAGGTGGTTTTCGGTGCCAAGGTCACGCTGTTTGATGTCGACAGCGGCAATGAAGTCACCTACCAGATAGTCGGCGAAGACGAGGCTGACATCAAGGATAGTAAAATATCGGTAACATCTCCGGTGGGCAAGGCCCTGATCGGCCACCGTCTCGACGACGAAGTGCGCATCCAGGTTCCGTCCGGGCTCAAAATCTACGAACTGATCGATATCAAGTACGAATAAAACGCGAGGATCTTGTTATGTCAGCAAAAGTAACCGACCAGACTACTTTCCAGCAGGTTATAGACATGGGACCAAAGGCCCTAGAAGTATTAAAGAAATACCGCCTGGCGTGTGTCGGTTGCGGTGGCGCTCGTAACGAAACGATCGCCAAGGGAGCCATGGCACACGGCCTCGACGCCGACGAACTGGTTCGCGACCTCAACTCAGCCCTTAAATAAACGGGGAGGGGAGATGCCCCCTGGCCCTGACTCACAACTTGACACCCCCCTGACCAGCATCAAGGGAGTTGGCCCGCGCGTTGCCGATAAACTTATACGCATGGGCCTGCGCACCGTTGAAGATGCCCTCTACTGCCTGCCGCTCCGCTATGAAGATCGCCGTGAAATTCGTCGCATAGCACAGCTCCGTACCGACCGGCGCGAGGTTTTTTGCGGCGAAATTCTGGCTGCGGGACAATCAAACACACGTCGTACCCGTCGCAAGCTTTACGAAGTCATCATTTCCGATGGTTCCGGGCAGGTCGTCCTCAAGTGGTTTCACTTTAAGCCCGGATGGATGAATTCCCGCTTCAAACCCGGTCGTCGCCTCGTGGTTATCGGTGAGATCAAGCGCTTTGGCTCACTACGCGAGGTGCACCATCCCGATGTCGAATTTCTCAAAGAAGGGCAGAGCGCCGAGCAGGCACTGTCGAGTGATCCCCTCGAGTTCGGGCGCCTGCTGCCTGTTTACCCGTTAACCGAGGGGCTTCACCAGAAAACCGCCCGCAAGATTTTCATGCAGGTCGCAACTCAATACGCCGACTATGCGCACTCCTCGATCCCGGAGGATATCATCGCGCGTAACGGCTTGCTCCCTCTGGCTGAAGCGTTACGCCAAATCCACCTGCCCAACAACGACTGGCAGCTCGAAACTCTCGAATCCCCGCATAATCCAGCACGACAAACCCTGGTCTTCGATGAGTTTTTTTACCTTGAGCTCGGCATGGCCCTGCGCAAAAAAGGCTGGGAGGGGGAGAGTGGCATCACCTTCAAGCTTGAGCACATCTACACAAAGCCACTTTCCGGACTATTGCCATACCGACTTACCTCCGCCCAGAGGCGTGTTCTTGGCGAAATCAAGCAAGACATGCTCTCAGATTCCCCCATGAACCGGTTGATACAGGGGGATGTCGGTAGCGGCAAAACCATCGTTGCCCTCATGGCCGCCCTGATCGCCATCGAAAACGACTACCAGGTCGCCGTTGTCGCTCCGACGGAAATTCTTGCAGAACAACATTACCGCAACTTTTCCACCTGGCTGGATGAACTCGGACTCAAAACAGTGCAGCTCACCGGAACCATGAGCGCCGCAGATAAAAAAAGGGCTTATCAGCAGATCCAGCATGGAGAGATTGACCTGGTGGTCGGTACACACGCGGTACTTCAGGCTGGGGTTGAGTTTGCACGACTCGGACTCGGGATTATCGACGAACAACACCGCTTCGGAGTGCGTCAACGTGCCGTTCTTAAAGAAAAGGGCACTACACCGGATATGCTGGTGATGACCGCCACTCCGATTCCAAGAACCTTGGCCATGACCGTTTATGGCGACCTGGCACTTTCGGTTATCGACGAATTGCCCCCGGGACGCACACCGGTTAAGACCGACATTATCACCGAACATGCACGAGCGCGGGCTTACAGTTATATCCGCAACCAGATAGAGGAGGGACGGCAGGCCTATATCGTCTATCCGCTGGTCGAAGAGTCAGAAAAAAGTGACCTGCTAGCGGCTAGCGAAGCCTATACCCAGTTCAACGAAGAGATATTCCCCGATCTACGGCTCGGTTTACTGCACGGGCGCATGAAATCCGAGGAGAAAGATAGTACCATGCGTGCGTTTGCGTCGGGCAAGCTGCAAATCCTGGTTGCGACCACTGTCATCGAGGTCGGCATCGACGTACCGAATGCCACAGTAATGATGATTGAACATGCGGAACGCTTCGGACTCTCTCAACTCCACCAGTTACGCGGCCGGGTTGGAAGAGGGTCCAATGAAAGTCGCTGTATTCTTGTGCGTGATTTTCGTTGTAGCGAAGACGGGCAAAAACGACTCGAAGTCATGGCGGAAACAAACGACGGCTTCCGGATTGCCGAGGCCGACTTGGAAATCCGCGGACCTGGAGAATTTCTCGGCACCCGGCAATCAGGGCTCCCGGACTTCAGGGTTGCAAACCTTATGCGCGATGGACGTGTGCTTGAAATGGCCAGGCGTGAAGCCTTCGACCTGGTTTCCGCGGGAGACATATCAAGCGACCCGAATTATGCACCTCTACTTGAAGTGCTCAATAAAAGGTGGGACGGACGTCTGGAGCTGGCTACCGTGGCATAATTAGATTCGATATTTGCCAAGCTTAAAGTTTACATAATATATCTTATGCGACCCTGCATGTGTGGTCGGCAAATTACGCGGGGATCTCTTTCGCACTCCTAAATGAATAGCGACGAAGGAAGATCAATTAACACGCAAGAATAAGTGTCACGGATAACCTTGATTCAAGGCACATAAATAAAGAAACCCGAAGTTGGTATAGCCGTCGACAGCCAGAAAGTCGAATCGACACCCACAATACCCTTACCCAAGCCTTGCCGAGAATGCGATCGTGGCTTAGAGGGCAAATTTCGCAGCCTTATTTTTGTGCAGAATTTCAAATTTACGACATGGCACTCAACTGGTTCCAGGTAAGCAGCGCTCATCATGAAAAGCTCGCGTTCATCAACGAAGCTACAAATACAAACGCCCATTTTCGCACAACGATTTGACCGGGCAAGATTTGGCGCACCAGTCGCGCATTCTGGTCATTGCCCGCAGACAATTCAACGCGATCTCGGATCTTGCCAGAAACACCTGAGCTGCTTTGAGCTAAATTATACGCGAGGATATGTCCCTTCAGACAAGAACGTACATATTTTCCATGGCGACACCCGGACACGAATCTCCCCCGATGGACCACAGGCCAACTCGCCATTTCACCCTTTAGCAAACCCCTGATTTCACACAAACAAAAAAAGCGACCCGTAAAGGTCGCTTTTTTTGTCGTTGTTGGTCGGGGCGAGAAGATTCGAACTTCCGACCCCATGCACCCCATGCATGTGCGCTACCAGGCTGCGCTACGCCCCGTCAGTCAACGAGTCGAGATTATGGTGTTTTGACTTTTAAATGTCAAGTGAAAAGTCGCCCTCTCCACCCTATTCCACAATGCAATTCACGAATAAGTCCAGTGGGTTACGCGTTTCGACGGTCTATGACCCGCTTGGCCTTACCCTCATGGCGTGGAATTGACGCCGGCTCGACCAGCTTGACCTTGGCACTGACCCCGAGTACAGATGCGAGGCGCCTGGAAACCTTGTCAATAAAGGCACTCTGCTTCTTCATTTCGTCGAAGAAAATGTTCTCATTGACTTCAACCTGGACTTCGAGGATATCCAGGTTCCCCTGCCTTTCGACTACCAGTTGATAGTGTGGCTCACACCCCTCGACCTGAAACAGCACCTCTTCGATCTGGGTGGGGAAAACATTTACGCCCTTGATGATCAGCATGTCATCGCTTCTGCCCATGGTTTTTTCCATGCGCACATGGGTTCGACCACACTCGCATGGCTCGTAGTGGAGTCGGGTAATATCCCGGGTGCGATAGCGAATGATTGGCAGGGCCTCCTTGGTAATGGTGGTCAGCACCAGTTCACCGACAGATCCTTCCGGGAGTACCTCGCCGGTATCCGGGTCGATAATTTCAGCGATAAAATGGTCTTCAAAAACATGCATGCCGCGACGCGCCAAACATTCCCCGGCGACACCGGGGCCAAGGATCTCGGAAAGCCCATAATTATCGGTAGCCAGTAGTCCGAGACGCTTTTCGATCTCGCGGCGCATCTCCTCGCTCCATGGTTCTGCTCCGAAAAGTCCCACCTTCAGAGCCAGAGAGTCTGGGTCGATCTGGTTTCGTTCGAGGTAATCAGCAATGGTAAGCGCATAGGATGGTGTGCAGACCAGGACCGTTGAGCGGTAGTCCTGCATAATCATCACCTGCTTCTCGGTATTCCCACCGGAAATCGGGATAACCGAAGCGCCAATATGCTCCGACCCGTAGTGCAGACCAAAGGCACCCGTAAACAGTCCGTAGCCAAAGGCAATGTGCACGATGTCATCTGCGGTTACGCCGGCAGCGGTCATGAAGCGCGCAACAAGCTCTGCCCAGGTTCTCAGGTCCTGGCGCGAGTAACCGACGACTGTCGGCTTGCCCGTGGTACCGGACGAGGAATGAATTCGAACCACGTCACGCATAGGAACCGCAAACATGCCGTATGGATAATTGAGGCGCAGATCCTCCTTGGTCGTAAACGGTAGCTGCGACAGGTCGTCAAGCGACCTGAGATCGCCAGTGCGGAAACCGATCTCCTTGAACTTCCCCTGATAACACGGAACGTTTTCTGCGGCACGGTCAAGGGTGTTCTGCAGGCGACGCAGCTGCAAGGCAGAGAGTTCGTCGCGCGAAAGCGTTTCAAACTCCTGATTCCATATGTTGCCGTGGGGACCAATTGAGTGCTTCATGTCAATTCTCTAGAATGTGTTCAACTTTAAGTATTTACACTATATTCCGTAAATACTGCGCCCTTCGATAACCCTGACTTTATTCGCCTGAAGAACCTTGATCGCAGCATCCACGTCATCGAAACGGAAAATAATTACCGCGTTGTCACCGCTCCGCTCGACGAATGCGTACATGTATTCAACATTAACTTCCGATTGATCCAGGATCGAAAGGATGTCATGCAGCCCTTTCGGACGATCAGGAACTTCGACCGCGATAACATCGGTCTTACTGACAGTAAAACCTTTTTCTTTCAGTACGCTTAGCGCCGCGTTCGTATTGTCGACAATCAATCGCAGAATACCGAAATCGGAGGTGTCGGCAAGCGACAATGCACGGATATTGATTCCGGCATCCCCCAGAACGCCAGAAACATCTGCCAGGCGCCCAGTTTTGTTTTCAATAAAAATTGAAATCTGCTCAACTTTCATGTCGTTCCCCCCTCTATTGTCGATTATCGATAACGCGCACGGCCTTACCTTCGCTGCGTGCAATACTGCGTGGTTCCACCAATCTTACCTTGCAGGTGACCCCAAGCAGGTCCTTGATGTCATGCTGAATGCGCTGCGACAGCGACTGGAGATTCTTGACTTCATCGCTAAAAATCTTTTCGTTGACTTCAACCTGAATTTCGAGCGTATCGAGGTTCCCGTCACGATCGACGATCAACTGATAATGAGGCTCAACCCCTTCGATGTTAAACAGGACACTTTCGATCTGGCTCGGGAAGACATTGACCCCACGAATGATCAGCATATCGTCGCTACGACCGCTCATCCGCTCTAGACGGATATTAGTGCGGCCGCACACACAGGGCTCTGCGATACGCCGGGTGATGTCCCGGGTGCGGTAGCGGATGAGTGGGATGCCCTCCTTGGTAATCGTGGTGATAACCAACTCGCCCTGCTCACCGTCCGGCAGGACCTCCCCACTGTCCGGATCGATGATCTCGGCAATAAAATGGTCTTCCCAGATATGCAGGCCATGCTGCGCCTCGATACATTCGATACCGACGCCGGGCCCAAGAATCTCGGAAAGACCATAGATATCGATCGCCTTGATACCGAGTTTCTGCTCGATTTCGTCGCGCATCTGCTCACTCCAGGGCTCAGCTCCGTGAATCCCGACGCGCAGTGGGAGCTTGCGGATATCGACTCCTTCTTCGGCCGCGGCTTCTGCCAGATAGAGACAGTAAGACGGCGTACAGGTTAACACCGTGGAACCGAAATCCTTCATGATCATGATCTGTTTCTTGGTATTCCCGCCGGACATCGGAATAACCGATGCACCGATGCGTTCAGCTCCGTAGTGAGCTCCGAGGCCGCCGGTAAAAAGACCGTAGCCATAAGCATTGTGAATCACGTCTCCACGATGCGCTCCGGCCGCAGCAAATGAGCGTGCCATCAACTCCGACCAGGTATCGATATCCCGCTTGGTGTAACCGACCACGGTCGGCTTGCCGGTCGTCCCTGACGAGGCATGAATACGCACGATCTGCTCAAGTGGAACGGCAAACAGTCCATAGGGGTAGTTGTCGCGCATATCCTGTTTGAGGGTAAACGGAAGGCGGCGTAAGTCCTCAAGCGTCTTGATCTGCCCGGGAGCGACCTTGGCCTTTGCAAAGGACTCCTTGTAAAATGGAACCATCGCCGCCACCCGAGAGACAGTCTGCTGCAGTCGCTTGAGTTGTAATGACTCGATCGCCTCTCGAGGCAAGGTCTCAAATTCGTCATTCCAGATCATTCTCAACTCCACGTTGTTTACAGTAAAACGTTACGCCTGACGTCCTAGTTCAAAGGCCTTGAGGTTTTCGTTCAAAAACTTAGCAGGGACGAGTTTCTCCAGGGCCTTCACCCACAAGGACTCCTCGATATCCATACGCCGGGAAAGTGCTCCGAGCAGCACGGTATTGACCGTCCGATAGTTACCGGCCTGCTGTGCCTTGTCCATACCGTCCACCAGGGCCACGTCGTTGACATGCGACTTCAACTTGCCGGGGATATCCTCGGGGTAGCTGTCCAGGCCGGTGGCAACCGGCCCGGGGGCAATTTTTAGGTCGTTGACAACAATGGCCCCGCCCTTACGCAACATCGGCAGGTAACGGTAGGTTTCCAATAGTTCGAAGCCGAACAGGATGTCGGCCGTACCTTCCGGGATCAGGGGAGAAAAAACTTTTTCCCCCCAGCGCACGTGTGACGTAACGCTGCCACCCCGCTGCGACATGCCATGTATTTCGCTTTTTTTGACATCAAAGCCGGCCATCATTAACACTTCGGATAGAACCTCGCTCGCCAGCAAGGTCCCCTGCCCTCCTACGCCCGCCAAAAGGACGCTCTTCACTTCATTCGCCATCAATCTCTCCAAACGCGTCGAAATTGCACACCTGCTCGCATACCTTGCAGCCGACACAAAGCAGGGCGTTGACAACCGCCTTCCCCTTGTCCCCATCAGTGCTCTCCTGCCACTCGATGGCCGGGCAACCGATTTTCAAGCAGGCCCGGCACGAAGCACATCTGTCAGGATAAACCTTGAGCGGAGTCTGGCGCTCTCCACTGCCCCGGCGTTCGAGCATGCAGGTACGACGTGCGATAACAACCGACGGTTCGGCCGTTGCCATCGCTTCCTGAAGAGCCATCCGCGTTGCCTCCAGGTTGTTGGGGTCAACGACCTGTAAATGCTTAACGCCGATAGCCTTACACAATGTTTCAAGATCGACCTGAGATGTAACGTCTCCGCGGAGGGTGAAGCCGGTACCGGGGTTATCCTGACGGCCGGTCATCCCGGTCGCGGAGTTGTCCAGAATCACCACGGTCGCCGTCGATTGATTATATACCAGGTCCATCAAGCTATTAACGCCGGTGTGAAGAAAGGTCGAGTCACCTATCACGCCGACCACTTTTTGCTGCTCCGCACCAGACAGCGCCTTGGCCAGTCCGGTGGCCGTGCTAACACCGGCCCCCATGCAGACACAGCTATCCATCGCTGAAAGCGGCGGCAAGGCTGCAAGGGTGTAGCAACCGATATCCCCCGTTACAAAGGCACCGAGTCTCTTGAGCACGTGAAACAGCCCACGATGCCCGCACCCGGGGCACATGTTCGGCGGTCTGCCGGGCAACTCTTCGTTAACGGTGTAAGACGCATCAAGGGGCTGACCTTTGACAGCTACGGCCACACGTTCCGGGGTAAGCTCCCCGCAAATCGGGAATATCTCCTTGCCGATCACCTCGATACCCATCGCCTTCACAGTATCTTCGATAAAGGGATCGAGTTCCTCGACAACATAGAGTTTTTTAACCGACGCGGCAAAATCACGGATCATCTGTTTCGGCAGAGGGTAGACCATGCCGAGCTTAAGCACCGATGCGCCAGGGAACACCTCCTTGGCGTATTGATAGGAGATCCCCGAGGTGATCACCCCGACCTCAGGGTCGCCGGCTTCTACACGATTGAAGGGCTGCGTGCAGGCCCAACTTTCAAGATCAAGCAGACGTTGCTCAACCAGAGGATGACGGCGTCGTGCATTTGCCGGCAACATGACCAGTTTCGCGGGATCGCGTTGCAGACACGGTTCGGGGAGACCCGTCACCGGCTCCAGAGGAGTAACGATCGACTTGCCATGTGAAATGCGCGTGGTTGAACGCAGAATAACCGGGGTGTCGAACTGCTCGCTGATTTCAAAGCCGAGACGCGTAAAAGCACGGGCCTCTTCACTATCTGCCGGTTCAAGCATCGGTACCTTGGCGAACCTGGCATAGTGGCGGCTGTCCTGTTCATCCTGACTCGAATGCATCTCCGGGTCGTCTGCTACGACTAAGACCAACCCGCCGCGCACACCGATATACGAAAGAGTAAAAAGAGGATCCGCGGCGACATTCAAGCCAACATGCTTCATCGTCGCCAGTGCTCTGGCACCACCGAAAGAAGCGCCTATAGCGACCTCGAGGGCAACCTTCTCGTTCGGGGCCCAGGAAGCGTCGACATCTTTATAATCAATTATGTTTTCGAGAATTTCCGTGCTCGGCGTACCGGGATAGGCCGAAGCAACCCTGACTCCCGCCTCGTAGGCACCGCGAGCTATCGCCTCGTTTCCAGATAAGATTGTGCGTTCCATGTGTCTCCTTAAAACCGAAAAACTGTTGATATTCAAAGGATATGACTATAGCGAAAAAGATCTCACAGATCAATGAAAGTAACTAGGAGACTGCATTGGCGGCTCTGAGAATACCACCCTCGAGAAGGCCAAAATCACTTACTGTCATTCGCGGGCAGCCGCAGAAATCTACCACCGACTCAACGATCCTGAGACCCGGAAGAATCAGGTCCCCCCTCCCCTTTTCCATTCCTGGCAGCAGCTCACGCTCCTGCGGGGCAAGCGGCTCGAGTTGCTCGTGCAGGATCTGCAGTGAAAGAGTGTCAAGCTGGTGGTTGTTAATCCGTCGCCAGTCGTAGTCGATCATCTTCAGATCAAGCGCAGCGAGCGTGGTTACGGTTCCTGCCGTGCCAATCGGAAGTGTTCCGGCCGGCAACGGGAAGGGAATGCCACAGCGCACCAGGTCTTCATCGAGCAGACGTAATGTGCGATCGATGTGAGCCTGCTGGGCTACCGGCCCCGGCAGGTGTTCGCACAACATAACCGTGCCGAGGGGATAGCTGCGCCAGAACCTGGGTTGTCCATCAACCACATATACGAACTCTGTGCTTCCACCGCCGATATCGAAGATCAGAGCATGTTCCGGCACCTCATCCAGGGCCGAGAGCACACCGGCACAGGAAAGCTCAGCTTCCAAGTCACCGGGAATGATTTCAAGGTCGAATGCCGTCTCGGCATGGACCCGCGCTAAAAAACTCTCGGCGTTGACTGCGCGTCGCAGCGCCTCTGTGGCAACCGCCGAGACAGCTGCAACCGACGTCTTTGTTAATGCTTCGGAAAACTCGACAAGAGTGGCAAGGGTACGACCCATAGCGGAGTCCGACAACCCCGTCTCAGGAGTGAAGCCGCCGCCAAGGCGGGTGATACTTCGCAGGTAGGAACTGGGGATAATCTTGCCCTGACGGGCCTCTCCCAACAGAAGCCGTACGGTGTTGGTGCCGACATCGAGAGAGGCGTACATCTATTTCCGGCCTACTACCGCCTGGGCAACATTGTAGGTATGATCCCCAATTTTTTCGAAATTATGCAGCATGTCGATAAACAACAAACCAGGTAACACAGCACAATCACCGGTGTTCAAGCGAGCAATATGGTTATTACGCAGATCTTCTTCAAGCTCATCAATGGTGTCTTCTAACTGGTCTGCTTGCGGAAAAACCACGTCATCCGACGCCCGTTTCTCGAGAGACTCTACAACGAACTGAATAAACTTTTGGGAGGCAACCGCAATCTGGCCGATTTCGAAGTCAGCGACTTCTGAAAACATCACCTTCTGTTCCGTCTTACGCAGAGCTAACTGCCAAAGGTTTTCACAATGATCACCGACCCGTTCAAGGTTGTTGACCATGTGCATCATCGAAGTAATTTCGCGAGAAGTATCAGCCGTAACCGATTTCTGTGACAAGGCGACAAGGAAATCAGTAATCTCCTTCTGCAACATGTCAATCAGCTCTTCTTTTTTCTCTAGCGCCTCAACCCGTTTGTGCTGTGCGTCGTTGAAGAACTCAATCGTGTCACCCAGGAGATCTCTGGCGGTCTCAGCCATGCGATGCACTTCAGCGCGGGCCTGCCCAAGGGCAATCGGCGGGGTATTAAGGACCCGGTTATCGATATACTTAAGGTGGTACTCCATCTCGTGATCTTTACCGGGCAACATGATGGTCGTAATTTTTGCCAAAACACCTACCAAGGGCAGAAAGATCAGGGTATTGACAATGTTGAACATGGTGTGCGTATTGGCAATATGGCGCGCTATAAACGGCTTGTCGCCGATCGAAGCGCCGAGAACACTTGCCTGTTCGGCCGTAGTGACAACGAAATCCGCAGCACCTCCTGCCGCCGTCTCTGTCATCAAGGCAATGAACTTCATAAAAACGGGCATCAGCACCAGCATGTAAGCGACACCGATAACGTTGAACATCAGGTGGGCCAGAGCCGTCCTGCGTGCCGCGAGGTTCGTGCCGATGGCTGCGAGATTAGCGGTGATGGTGGTGCCTATATTTTCACCAAGAATCAGCGCAACGCTCCCTTCAAAGGTCAACAGTCCGGAAGAAGCAAGAGCTAGAGTAATGCCGATGGTCGCACTGCTGCTCTGTACGACTATCGTCATGATGGCGCCGATCAGCACACCGAGTAGCGGGTTGTGGCCAACTTGAGTGAACATTGCCTGAAATTCGGGGCTCGATTTAAGCGGGATGAACGCATCCTTCATAATCGAGAGCCCGAAGAAAAGGATACCGAACCCGAGCATGATCTCCCCGACGTACTGCCAGCGCCGGTTGCGAGCAAATAGCTTGAAGCCCGCACCGACGCCGATGGCCGGCAAGGCATATTTCGTGATCTTAAAGGCAATCAACTGGGCGGTCACGGTCGTGCCGATATTCGCACCGAGGACGACACCGATAGACTGCACCAGTGACATCAACCCGGCATTAACGAAGCCGACCACCATAACCGTTGTCGCACTCGACGACTGAATGATGGCGGTGACGGCAACCCCCACCAGGGTACCGATGAAGCGATTAGCAGTCAGCGCGGCGAGTATTTTTCGCATCCGGTCGCCGGCAACTTTTTGCAGGCCTTCCGACATGACTTTCATGCCGAAAAGAAACAGCCCCAAGCCACCGACAAGCCCGAAAATAAGCTTCTGATTCATCAGGATATCAAGCATGGTTACCTCGTGACAGCGTAATTATAAGCCCGCCGGATAATAAAAAAGCCCGGCTTTTGGCCGGGCTGAAGTTTACTGTAGCGGGGGTTATTTATCAACGATAAATGGAAAAACGAAGCGGTTGTCAGAAGTGGTATCAGAGCCTGGAAGATCGACCCGAACCTCGAACGCCGTCATATCGGTCAGGTCACATACGAAATAAACCAAGCCGGAAATACGATTCCCGGGACCGACGGGCTCCGTGGAGAGCGCCTGAGTAAAGATATCCTGTGGATGGTTGGCGGCGTAGTAAGGAAGATCACTGGTAAATGTATTGAAGTGGGAACCTCTCTGGGCATCTTCCAGGTAATAATAACCGACGTACGGATAGGGAACCAGGTAAGGAAGGTCTCGCGACACCATCTCCTTCACCTGAGCAGGAGTAATCGTAGAGAACTGACGTCCATCGGTAGCAACAAGATGGACCCTGTCAAAGGGAAACGACCAGGGGGCTACGGTGTTGTTGCGAACCTCAAAATAAAAACTGGTGATGTTGTCAACCTGACGGTACGGTGCGTAATAAAGATCCTGCATGTGCACACTCATCGCAACGCCGTTTTTATCGATCTGCTGTGACCCTTTAGCCAAATCGACAATACCACCCGCGACCTGACGGGGGATAATTTTAGGGCTACATCCGAACAGTAGTACCAAACATAACAACAGGGCGATTCTTGACATAGGTGCTCACGACTCTAGAAGAGATCAATCAAGCTGTCTGTCTAACAATCCCCATGAGGATCATCTCGCGATATTCCTGATTGTTCTCTCGAATCCGGTTACAGAAAAGCGCCACCAGGTTACGGACGAAACGCAGCCCGGACGCAGGATGGTCACGGCACAAGAGGTCAAAATCAGGTCGTTCAAGACGCCATAAGATCGTATCACTGCTGACACGGGCCGTTGCAGAGCGTGGCGCTTCGTCCAGAACGGCGAGTTCACCAAACACCTCTCCGGGGCCGACACTAACCAGTAGTTGTTCATCACCCTCGGAAAGCATCTTGGAGATATCCACCTCTCCGCTCTCGACCAGGTAGAGAGACTCACCCGGCATATTCTCGACAAACACTGTCTTGCCGGCAGCAATCTCCTTTTTCTTAAACATCGGCAGCAGGATATTGAGGTCAATCAACTCCAACTCCTTGAAAACCATGCATTGTTTGAGAAATTCGAGCTCCATGGCCACCTGCTACTGTGTAATGACGCTATCGATATTGGCGACCCTCAAGCCGAGAGAGTCATCGTAAAAAGCAATTTGCACACGTTTCTCTGCAGCAACTTTACCGGATCCATATCCATTGAAATAGAGGTCGAGTTCAAATCCGTAACGGTCCATCAAGTAACTCTGCACTTCCATCGCCCGTTGCATGGAGAGCACCAGGCTGTACTCATCTTTCCCCTCCTGAGTGGCATAACCCTCTATACGAATGACCTTGTCATCATCGAGTAAAGCCTTGAGGTCACCAACAACACGGTCGAGAGACTTTTGAGAACCCTCTGTAAGCTTATGCGATCCATGCGTGAAATCAAGTGATACCAGAACATTACGATGACTCATGAATTCGGCAAATTCATTCAACGCGTCGGATGCGGACCAGGCAGCAGGAACGAGCAATATCAGAATCAGCGCAGCAATAATGGCTAGTGAACGAAACATGAACATCAGTTTTCCTCCGGGACCAGCACCAGCAATTCTATCCGTCGATTCAACTGACGACCCTCCATTGTCGCGTTACTTTCATACGGTTTTCGTTCACCGAACCCCTTCAAGAACACGACCTCAGGGTTCAGCCCTTCATTAGAAACTAGATGGCTCGCCACAGATATCGCACGACGCATGGCCAGCGTCTCGTTATACGAAGCAGGTCCGGTACTGTCAGTATGTCCGTCAATGCGCACAATGAACCATTTATCCAGCTTACGCAGTCGATCCATGACCATCGACAAGGCGCGCCTTCCATCATCAGACAGATCCCACAAACCAAGTTCAAAGGTAAATTCCGGGAGGCGATATTTACGATAGACGGTTGTTTTCATGGTCTGGCCTGCCACCGGGATGGGGCCAGACGTGTGGGTTGTAGCCGTTAAGGACTCGGCATCTTGTCCCATTGTCGCCGACGACGTACTCATCGGTGAGGCCAACGTTTCAGCGGATTGCATTTCTGCGCTCGATGCCGTCATCGGGGCGACAACGGCCGCCAGGACCGTTTGCGTTTCAGGTGCATGGGCCCCACCACTTGCTGTAGCCATTTGCGAACGATAGTTTGAAGCAGCTGTCGCGCCCTGAGTAGCCGCAGTTCCAGCACCACCGGCAAGTGCAGTCACGGCCGTAGTTCCGGCACCTGCGGCCGCACCGGCAGCTTCACTGCTGGCAGTGGCGGCACCTATTGTCATGGTCTGAGCCCCTGCGGCAGCTGAGCCGGCCATAGTGGCACCGGCGCCTTGAGCCTCGACCGAAGTCGTAGCTCCGGCTGCGCTGGCGGTGGTCGCGGCACTCTCAGCGGCGCCGCTTGCGCTGGCAGTAGTTGTCGCAGCAGCTGTCGCGCCCTGGGTAGCCGCTGTTCCAGCGCCACCGGCAAGTGCAGTCACGGCCGTGGTTCCGGCACCTGCTGCCACAGCGGCTGCTTCACTGCTAGCCGAGGCGGCCCCTGCTGTCATGGTCTGAGCCCCTGCGGCGGCTGAGCCGGCCATAGTGGCACCGGTGCCTTGAGCCTCGACCGAAGTCGTAGCACCGGCTGCGCTAGTGGTGGTTGCGGCACTCTCCGCGGCGCCGCTTGCGCTGGCAGTTGCCGTCGCAGCAGCAGTTCCACCCTGGGCTACAGCGGAACCAGCGCTGTCCGCAACAGCAGAGGTGCCCGCAACGGGAGCGGAGGCCGAGCCAGCTTCATTGGCCCTTGAACCTTCTGCACCTGAAGCCGCTGCAGGGGTCACGACGGCAGCCTGATCACTCATAGCAGCTGACGCTGTATCAGCTGCGCCTTCAGTCAAAACACTAGCACCGACAGATGCAGCAGCCGCTGTCGAACTGCCGGCAGCCCCTGTGGCCGTAGAAGCTGTCGTGGTGGCAGCAGATTCCGTGGCTTTCTGGGCCAGATACGCAGCTCCGGCAAAGGGTGCTGCGACCACGGCCACCGGTGCCAGCAAAATCCCCTTACCGATTTTCAGCGCCAGATTTTCCCCGTCGTCTTCAGGTTCAGCCTCTGGTTGGAGAGCGGGGTTAACTGCCGCAACTTCGACCGACTCCGTAGCTTCGAAAGCCTCACTCTCTTCCACATCGACCTTCTGTTGCCACATCTCAGGGGGGCCGAACTGGAACACTTCAGAACGCGCACCAATGTGCAGTTTGAACGCTGGTACTTGGCCAGCGCTCAACCTAACTTTGAGCTTGGTCAAGGTAAACGGTTCAAGCTGGTCGAAAGACAGGTTGTAGTCGACAGGACCCTCTATCCAAACCGGCAGAGCCTGCGCAGCATCATGGTAAAACTCGCCAACCAGGTAGTCCCCCCTAGGTTCAAGGGTCAGGAAATACGTATTATAGGCCAGTTCTTCATCGACCTTCTGGGCGATGATCTGTTCACCGTTATAGGCAAACTCGCGTAGTGCGTAGCTGCGTCCGCCCGAAATCGGCTGCATTGGAGCTTGCGGGGCCGTAAGTGCCGCCGGAGCAACCGGCAGAGGTGCGACCGGTAGAGGGGCAACCTGGGTAATGGCCGCACCGGTGGCCGCAGCCATCACTGTCGTGAACGGTATCGCCTCATCATCATCCGGTGATACGGCGGGTGTTGCATCGACCTCGTCACGCGTATGTTCGACACCTTCGGGGATGCGATAGTCACTGGTCGGAGTAATGACAATCTCTTCCTCCCCCGCCTTGACCGGCACCTCGAATTCGCTCACCGGGTCAATCCCCTCGGCGGCCGGAAGCTGCAAGACTGCAAGCGGCGCCAGGGTGTTGAGCTGTAGCATCTTAACCGGCTCGGCAACTGGCGCCTGCGCCTCTTCTTCCTCAACATCAGGCACAGCAGTGATCGGCTTAATGTAGGTACCCGTTCCCTGGCAGGTGTAGAGACCTATGATGGTGCGCCAGTCTGGGCTGTAATCCGAGAGCCCCTGCGCATAGGCTACGCTCAGTGCAAGGTGCGGAGAGAGGTGATATTGCACACCGAAGGCTGCTTCGGCGGGTGATTCCAGAGCGGACAATACCGTGTCGTCACCATCGTACACAGATGTCTCGTACTCGGCCATGAAGCGCAAACGGGGCGTCGGTACATACTCAAGGCCACCGCCATAGACTATATGGTCTGCATCACTCTCAGTGTCTGCCGTCAGGTAACCACCATTGGCATGCAAGCCGAACTTGCCGTACTTGAGAGTCATAATACCGCGCGACAAATAGTCGGTCATTCCATCGACCGTAGGGTCGTCGGAAAGATTACGGCGAGCCTGCCCATCGACAGCAAACCGGAACGGACCGGAACGGCTGCCAAGAAGACGCATTTTTAGACCGATGTTGGCAAAACCACGGTCCGAATAACCGGTGACCGGGTATCCGGTGATATTCTCACCTTCATCACCATTGAAGTTCAGGTTCGGGTAAGACCCGTAGGCCTCTATGAATGAACCGAGTCAGAGGGTAATTGAAAAGGGCAAAATGAAAGTGCTTTTTTCATCCGTCCCATTCTTCAGGATCGCATAGTTACTCCAGAGACCGACACAGATACTTCCAGACTGATGAGTATCTGCTGAAGGTTGAGAAATCAGGCCCGAATCACCAAACTGAGTAGGGGTTGCCCAGACAGCAGGAGCGGGAACAGATAGAAGCAATGCCAGAAAAAGAGCCCATACTCTTCTCATTTGAAAACCTGTTCCTCCATTTTATTCAGAAGCTCCACCATTTGATGACTCCGAAGCGGGGAGATAATCCTGAGTGTAGTTAACGTAACGTTCAGCAGAAGCAACAAGACTGTCACGCTCCGCATCAGTCAAGGGACGACGTACAACGGCAGGGGATCCCATCACCAAGCTCCAGGAGGGATCTGCGTCCCCGGGGTAACCACCGCCCCTGCCGCTACCAGGGAATTCTCCCCAATGACGACACCATCAAGAATTGTCGCCTGCATCCCGATCAGGCAGCCATTGCCGATTTGACAGCCATGCAGCACGGCATTATGCCCGACCGTCACTTCATCGCTAATCGAAGTACTAAAGTCTCCATCGGCGACATGAACCACGACTCCGTCCTGAATATTGGTTCGTTTGCCGATGGTGACAGAGTTGATGTCTGCACGCACAACAGCGTTAAACCAGATGCTCGAATCCTCTCCTACGGCCACCTCTCCGATCAGGGTGGCGTTAGGAGCCAAGAATACCCCGCGAGAAACCTCGGGGCGACAACCGTGGTGGGAAAGGATCAACAACTACGACACCCTACCTGTCAATAAACTACCAAGAAACATCCAATAACTATGCCAAAAACTTACCCTTTGATTCAAAAAAGACGCGGGCAAATTTCGCAGTAACACATAAGCACGTCCAAGCGAATTAAACGCGAAAACAGGGCGTTTCTCGAAGGACCACGTAAACAAATAAAACTCATGACGCGACAGACGTCATGACCCAGGCCTTCGATCAAACAGGAACTACGTCTCAAGGCCAAATCGAATCGGCTTTTTGAAGCATCTCGGAGCAAAAATCAAAAAACCCGAGGGAGGATCCCTCGGGTCAAAATCAGTCATACACTTTCGACTAACTACTCGTCTACCTTCTCACGTAAATCCTTGCCAACTTTGAAGAAGGGGAGTTTCTTGGGGTTCACCTGAATCACTTCACCACTTTTGGGGTTGCGACCCTGATACCCCTTGTACTCCTTGACAACGAAACTGCCGAAACCACGGATCTCAATCCGCTCTGAATCAATCATGGCATCAGACATGGAATCAAAGATTAGATTCACAATCTCTTCAGCACGCTTGTAGGTCAGGTTTTTTCTGTTTGCGAGAGCCTCGACTAGGTCCGACTTATTCATATCGACCTCCAGATAACGAGCTTTTGAAACCTTAGAACTATGTAAAGTTACACTTAGAAAAGCGGATATGTCAATATACGAGATTGAATTTACACAATATTTTGACTTCGCAAAACTATTTATATGGTTGTAAATGGCGACAGAGTCCAGATAACTTTCGCATCATCAGGGCCGATATTGTCCCAACGATGCGGCAGGTGGGACTTAAATGAGAGGCTATCTCCTGGACCGAGTATGTGTGTCTCGTTGGCCACCGTAATCTTCAAGCGCCCTTCGAGCACATAAATCAATTCATCACCCGGGTGGTACATCTCCCGCATACCACTGCTGCCCCCCTTTTTGACCGTACAATAAAAGGAGGTAAATTGCGGATCGCGTAATCCGGAAGTGAATGACTCGGTGAGCATATTGTTGGCATCTTCATAGACCGTCACATCTCGCCGTCCGGGGGTCGTGAATACGATTTCATGTGTATTCTTAACCTCTTCAACGAAAAAATTAACGCTAATATTGAAGACACGTGATAATTTGAGTAAGATTTCGATGGAGGGTATCGTCAGACCGCGCTCAACGCGGGAGATCATATTCGAAGAGACCCCGGAATCTTCGGCCAACTCCTGAATCGTCATATCATGTTTGAGACGAATCGCCTTGAGCTTCTTGCCGACAATTTTTTTCAGCTTCATATCCAAAACTCTCCTCGGCGACGCGCTAACGGGTAATCTCAGGAACGGGAGAAACAACCCACATAACCAATGTTTGACCGTCGTGAATATTGGTCCAACGGTGTTCCTGTTCCGCCTTGAAGGTAATCGAATCCCCCTCTTCCAGCAGATAACGTTCGCCATCGACAACGAACTCCATCCGCCCCTTGAGAACCTGGGCATACTCGTCGCCGGTGTGCACCATGACACCATCACCGCTACTGCAACCGGCTTCAAGGGTGTCATAAAAGACCGCAAATGCAGGATCCCTCAAACCCAGGTTGAGGCTGGTAATCTCCTGTTTGTCGACGAAAAAATAAACCGGTTCCCCCTGGTCCTTAGGGGTGTAAACCACCGTCGTACCGCGTTCGGCCTCTTCGACAAAAAAATTGATGCTCTTGCCGAATGCGCTCCCGAGTCGCATTAAAATGTCGACGGATGGAATCGTGAGCCCACGCTCAACACGCGAGATCATGTTCGAAGAGACTCCGGATTTTTCAGACAGTTCCTGAATGGTCATGTCGTTTTTAAGCCGGGTCGCCTTGAGCTTCTTACCGATTAGTCGTTTTACCATTGCCAGCGCCTCTGCAAAAAAAATATCAAAATAAAACAGTTTTTTATCATTATTTGTGGCTGCTGTCAATTTTACATCTAGTGAATTTTACTTAGGCTATCGATCAGTTAACCGCGAATTGTCAACCTGACACATGTCGGGGGTTGACAATAGACAGATAACCTTCAATAATTCGCACACAATTTTTCCAAGGAGTACATTTGTGAACCCGAACGACATCAGCCACAAAGCAGCTCAGGGCGAGCTGCTTACAGAAACAGAAGCCCTGTCAATCCTCACCTCAAGCGGTAGCGAAATGGCCTATTTTTTCGCCGGCGCACAAATGATCCGTGAATCCCATTATGGTGACAAGATAGACCTCTGTTCCATCACCAATGCCAAATCAGGACGCTGCAGTGAAAATTGCAGTTTTTGTGCTCAGTCTGTGCACTATCAAACCGAAGCCCCCGTCTATCCACTACGCAGCCGCGAGGAGATTGTCAGCGCTGCCCGTCTGGCTGAAAAAGATGGCTCAGGATGCTTCGGCATCGTGACCAGCGGCACCCGCCCCGAGCCGGGTGAAGAATTCGAGCAACTGCTTGCCGCTATCAGGGAGATCAGAGAGACGACCAGCATTCGCCCCTCTGCCTCGCTTGGCATCCTGGATGCCGCCACGGCACAGCAGCTCGCCGAGGCCGGTTGTATGACCTACCACCACAACCTCGAAACGGCACCATCGTTCTTTTCGCAGGTCTGCACCACCCACCCTTACGAGCTCGACATCGAAACCGTCCGGGTTGCCAAACAATCGGGGATGGCGGTCTGTTGCGGCGGGATCTTCGGTCTCGGTGAAAGCCTCGAACAACGGGTAGAACTGGCAATGACCCTGCGCGAACTAGAAGTGGATTCTATTCCTTTAAACTTCCTCAACCCGGTCACCGGAACCCCCCTTGAAGGGAGCAATGAGCTGACCCCCATGGATTGTCTGCGTACCATTGCCATGTTCCGTCACGTTCTACCTGAGCGGAAAATTAGCGTCTGTGGCGGCCGGGAGACAAACTTGCGCGAGTTTCAGTCATGGATTTTCCTTGCTGGGGCCAGTGGCATGATGATCGGTAACTACCTGACCACCAGCGGACGTGACATGCAACACGACCTACAACTACTCAAAGACGCCGAGGTAAAAGCCCATGTCTGCAGCTAAACAACGCCGGGGCCTGCTGGTTACCGGGACCGACACCGGAGTCGGCAAGACCCTTGTAACGGCAGCCCTCTCCCGCATACTGACGCAGCGTAACCTGCGCGTAGGAGTCATGAAGCCGGTTGAAACCGGTGTCATAGACCCCACGCGGCTCGGCCCGGACGCACAGCTGATTACAGAACAGTCAGGCTGCAAAGCACCTATCGCGCAGATATCCCCCTACCGCTTTCCCCTCGCAGCCTCGCCAGAATTAGCTGCCGGGGATGCCGGTGAGAAGATCCATCCGACCGAAATTATCGCCGTGGAAGAACAGCTCGCCGAGGCGCACGATTTCATGTTGGTCGAGGGTGCCGGAGGCCTGATGGTGCCGCTACGAGGTGGTTACCTGATCGCCGATTTGGCCCGCGAACTGAAATATCCACTGCTGGTGGTCACCCGCCCGAACCTCGGCACCATCAACCACACGCTGCTGACCATACACGCGGCACGCACCATGGACCTGGAGGTTGCGGGGATGATCGTCAACCGGATGCCGGCAAACCCCGATCGTGCCGAGGAATCGGCCCCCCATGCCCTCGCCTCACTCGCCTCGACCGATCTACTCGCCGTCACCCCTGACATCCCGGGGGAGCCCTCCTCGCAGGTTGAACAGTTGGCCTCGGCCCTCGAAGCCTCGCCGACCTTCTCCTGGTTACTGGCCGCTCTCGGCATCGACGCGTGAAGTGGTCGAGCTGATGAATAGAGATGAAATCATCACACTGGACCGTCAACATGTCTGGCACCCCTGCACCCAGGAGAAAGACCACGAAACCCTCCCTCCCATTCCGATCTCCCACGGTGACGGGGTCTATCTGGTCGGAGTCGACGGCAAACGCTACATCGACGGGGTCTCTTCCTGGTGGGTCAACCTGTTCGGGCACAACAACCCGCGCTTGATCGCGGCGCTCCACGAGCAAGCACAAAAAGTCAGTCACCACATCTTTGCCGGCTTCACCCATGAACCGGCGGTGACTCTTGCACAGCGGCTTACCGAATTGACACCAGCCCCCCTCAATAAGGTGTTTTTTACCGACAACGGATCTTCCGCCGTCGAAGCGGCGTTGAAGATGAGCTTTCAATACTGGCTGCAGAGCGGCAAACCCAGCAAGCACAAGTTCGTCTCTCTCAGCGAGGCGTACCACGGGGAGACCGTCGGCGCCCTGTCGGTCGGCGGCATTGATCTTTACCGGGAAGTTTACCGGCCGATCCTGCTCGATGGCTATCAGGTCCCTGCCCCTGACTGCTACCGCTGTCCCTACGGGCTGAAACGTGGCAGCTGCGCTGCTGAATGCATCGCTCCGCTGGAGAACACCCTCGCAGAACATGCCGAGTCGATCGCAGGGGTCATCGTCGAACCGCTGATCCAGGGTGCCGCCGGGATGCGTATCTACCCTCCCGTCTACCTGCGCAAGCTCCGCGAACTGTGCGACCGTTTCGAGGTCCACTACATCGCCGACGAGATCGCGGTCGGTTTCGGTCGCACCGGCAAAATGTTCGCCAACGAACACGCCGGCGTCGCACCCGACTTGATGTGCCTCTCCAAGGGGATCACCGCCGGGACCCTGCCGCTGGCGGTCGTGATGAGCGGGGACGAGATCTACCAAGCGTTTTACGACGACTACACAACCCTCAAGGCGTTCTTCCACTCGCACAGTTATTCCGGGAATCCTCTCGCCTGCGCGGTCGCCAACGAGGTCCTGAATATCTTCGAAGACGAACAGATCTTGGCTTCCCTGGAACCGAAGCAACAGTTCCTCGACAGCCAATCCGAACGTTTTTTGAGTCTCCAACATGTCGGTGAGTTCAGGCGCTGCGGCATGGTGGCCGCCATCGAGCTGGTTGCCGAGCGGGAACAAAAGACCCCCTTCCCTTGGCAGGAACGACGTGGCTACCAGGTGTTTCGCCACGCCCTCGACCAGGGGGCACTGTTGAGACCACTCGGCAACGTGGTCTACTTCATGCCGCCACTCAACATCCCTATCGAAGAGCTCTCTACCTTGCTCGACATAGCCTTCGACGGCATCGTTGCGGTAACTGGCCGTTAATACAAAAAAGGGGTGCCGGACCGGCACCCCTTTTTCAACGTCACATAGAGGGAAAAATCAACTTTCAACCAGCATCCCAAACCCTTCTTTGCGTAACAAGCCCTCGATCTCCCCGGCCTTGACCGGCCTGCTCAACAGATATCCCTGGATCTCATTACACTTGGCACCGTGCAGGAACGACATCTGCCCCTGGGTTTCAACCCCCTCGGCGGTGATGCACATGTCGAGGCTCTTGCCCATTTCGATGATCGCGGTGGTAATGGCCGCATCGGTGCTGCTGCTCTCGAGGTCGCGTACAAAGGATTTATCGATCTTGAGAGAGTTGACGTGGAAACGCTTGAGGTGCGCCAGCGACGAGTAGCCGGTACCAAAGTCGTCAATTGCGAGGTAAACCCCGAGGTTACGAAGCTCCCCGAGAATCTTGATGGCAAATTCGGGATTCTGCATAATGACAGACTCGGTAATCTCGAGTTCCAACCAGCGCGGATCGAGCCCCGTGCGATCGAGCACATCGCAAATAGTCTGCACCAGTTCATGCTGCTGAAGTTGGTATCCCGAAACATTCACGGCGATGCGGACCTTGGGAAGCCCCATATCCTGCCATTTTTTGTTCTGTATGCAGGCCTGTTCAAGAACCCACTCACCAATTGGACAGATCAGGCCAGTCTCTTCCGCCAAGGAAATGAAATCGGCGGGTTGGAGCAGGCCCAGCTCTGGATGCTGCCAGCGCAACAATCCTTCCAGAGCGGTAATCTTGCCGTTGAAAACATCGACTTTGGGCTGGTAAACGAGAAAAAACTCACGATGATCAAGGGCGCAGCGCAGGGACCTTTCAACCTGCATTCGGCGGTTCGAGTCCAGGTTCATGGAGGGGTCGAAAATCTGGTAATTGTTCCGCCCGGCCGCTTTTGCGCTGTACATGGCAAGGTCAGCATGCTTGATCAGCTGAAGCGGGTCTTCACAGTGATCAGGATAAACCGCAATACCTAGACTCAGGGTCATGAAGATCTCGTTACCATCAATTTTCATCGGCTCGGTAAACGCCTTGAGCAGTTTCCGCGCGACAAGGCGGGCATCCTCCTCGTCA
>PKUI01000063.1 GCA_002869605.1 Desulfuromonas sp.
CCACAGGTGGAGACATCTTCGAAGGGCGAAGTCGTACATCTGGCAAACTCAAGTGGACCGGCTCACGCGTCGACCTGATCTTCGGCTCGAATTCTCAGCTCCGGGCACTCGCAGAAGTCTACGCTTGCAAGGACTCCCAGGACAAGTTTGTGAAGGACTTTGTGGCCGCCTGGGACAAGGTCATGAATCTCGATCGGTTCGACCTCGCTTGACATGTGCGGTGCGATCAATATATTACTTCCTGAATATAAAGGAGGTTAAGATGCCGATCTTCGAATACCGCTGCGAATCCTGCGGCGAGCAGATTGAAAAAATTTCCAGCAAGCCTTTGGATGAAATCGAGTGCCCCAAATGCTCCAAACAGGCCAAGCGTGTCTTGTCCGTGTTTGCCACCACCAATAACTCGGCTCCGAGCGGCTGTGGCTCAGGGGGCTGCGCTCCTGGCGGTTCAGGCTTCCGCTGAGGGGTGTAACCCGGGCGCGTGCCGTCCACACACCAATAAAAAGGCCTCCACGTTATCTGTGGAGGCCTTTTTATTGGTCAATTATCGCGAGCAACTCTACCCGAGCAGAAATGCCTTGCCGGCTGCGAGGATCTCATCGAGGGCGCCCTGATTGCCCGCCTCCCCGTAGAGGCGCACCACCGGCTCGGTCCCCGACTTGCGGTACAACAGCCAGGAGCCATCATCGAGCAGGAACTTGGTACCGTCGATGGTGATGACCTCCGTGACCTTGCGACCGGCGAACTCGGCGGGAAAATCCGCCACCTTATCGGCATACCCCTCCTCGAGCTCGGGAGTCAGGCTCAAATTGATGCGCCGGGTGTGAAACTCCCCAACCCGACCGTAGAGGTCGGTGATCAGCTCCTGCAGGCTCTTGCCGGTCACCGCGACCATTTCGGCGACCAGCAGGCAGGCAATGATGCCATCCTTGTCCGGTACGTGCCCACCGATCGACAGCCCGGCACTCTCCTCCCCGCCGACCAGGATCTGATCCTTACTGATCAGGTCACCGATAAACTTGAAACCGACCGGGGTCTCGTGAACCTTCACCCCGTGATGCGCGGCAACGGCGTCGACGAAGTGACTGGTCGCCACCGAGCGGGCGGCATCCCCCTTCTTTCCCTTGACGCGGATGAAGTAATCGAGCAGTAGCGCCAGGATGTAATTCGGCTCGTAAAACGTCCCATCGAAATCGAGAATCCCGTAGCGGTCGGCATCTCCGTCGGTGGCGAGTCCGAGCCGCACGGCGCTGTCTTCACGCACCAGCTTGATGAAGTCGGCGATATGATTCTCGGAAGGTTCCGGGGGGAGCCCCCCGAAATAGGGATCGAGATGATCATTGATGGTCACCACGTCGACCCCGGCCTCGCGCAGCAGGTAATCGAGGTAACCACGTGCCGTGCCGTACATCGGGTTGACGGCGATCTTCATGCCGGAGCGCGCAATCGCCTCGATGTCGACCAGTTCGGAGAGCCGCTGGCAATACGCGTCGTGCGGGTCGATCGATTCAACCAGGCCGGCATGGACCGCCTGATTCAGCGGCATGTCGCGGTACACGATCTCTCCCAGCATGGCGTTGGCGCGCCGTTCGATATCCTTGGTCGTCTCCGGCAAGGCCGGGCCACCATTGGATGGAGAAAACTTCAGGCCATTGTAGTTTGCCGGGTTATGGCTGGCAGTAAAATTGATGCCACCTGCCGCTCCGCGACGCAGGATTTCGAAGGCGATTACCGGCGTAGGCGTGTCCCGGCTGCAGACGTAGCTCTTGACCCCGGCCCCGGCAAGCACCCGCGCGGTCTCGTGAGCAAAGGCGTCTCCCATGAATCGCGCATCGTAACCGACAACGACCCCCTTCTCCCCTTCACCGATCGCCTTGAGATAATCGGCAATCGCCTGGGTGACCACACGAACGTTAGCATAGGTAAAGTCTTCGCAGAAAATCCCCCGCCAACCCGAGGTCCCGAATGCAATCTGGCTCATGTAAACTCCTTGTGATCGAATCTTCGACTACCCTCAGCCCCAGACCGAGAGGTAGCGACTGATGCCAGCATAAGCAAAATAGCCGGCAAAGCCGACCAGAAACAGCGCACAACATGCAACCAGCGCCCGGTAATGCCGGTCGGTCAACAGGGTGCGTCCGTAATGACAGGAAAACGAGATCAAAGCATACCATGCCAGGTCGGCAAGGACATGGAAAAGATAGAAGGTAACAATGCCCTCGCTGCCGAACTCTCCGGCCACCAGCAGGTAGGTCACGCCGACGGTCGCCCACCACAGGGTAAAGTAGGGATTGGCCAGGCTCACCAGGGCACCACTCGCCAGAGGATGCAGGGTTGTAGGCTGAGCTTTGCCGGCTGGCAGATGCAGCGACAGGTTCGAAAGGCCGCGCAACATGCCGAAACTCATCCCGACAAGCATCAGCGCTCCGACCAGTGCAACAACCGTAAATACCGTCGCCCCGGCCAACAGCTCACCAAACCCTGCCAGCACCAGCAGTACGACCAGAACTTCCAACAACGCATGCCCGGCAACCAGCAGCGGGCCAGCCCAGGGACCGCGGCGCGTCGACTCGACCACGGTCACGGTCAGCAACGGACCGGGCATGCAGGCGCCAGAAAAGCCGAGCATGAACGAGGATGCGGCAATCGTGGCCAGCGCACTACCCATCCTCTTCCTCTGCGGGATGGGGCGCCTTGTAATCTTCCAGGTCACGAACATAGGGGCAGTCGTGCGGCAACACCCCCATCACCAGCACCTCCGGGGTCAGGGGAGCACACCCTGGACGCAGTTCGTGGCGTCGCTCGTAGACAGTGCAACGGCGGGTTCTCAGGTCGAGGTATTCACACGGCTCCGAGGTGTAGTAGATCTCACCCTGGTAAAAGTCTTTTTCATAACAACAGCGCCCACACTGCTCGCAGCGCCGCTCCCAGTCGTCTGTCATGGCTACCTCCGAAACCGCTAAACTAGTCGAGCAACATCGTCAGGTCAAGAACTATGGAAAAAGGAGTTGACAAGCCCTGCCACAGTACTTATTATTCCGCGTTCTGGAACAACGCGAACCATCGAGGAGGACGCACATGCAGTGTCAAACCGTACAACCCGGTACCGAGTGTACCTTTTGGAAAAAACAAGGTTGCACCTTCAAAGAGCATAGCTGTCAGCCGATCATTGAGCAGTGTGAAGGATGTGGCAACATCGTCGACAGCTCCATCGGCAAGGTCTGTAATCTGGCTCCCGAGCCGGCGGCCAAGTGGAACAACACCTTGGAAATCTGCAACTTTGCCACCCATAAGAAGATTGAGCTGAAGATCGAGAAGCAGCGTGTCAACCCGCTCAAGGCCTCCAAAAAGGCTGCAGGTAAGTAACACCCCTTCCGGCACAGATCAGAAAGGCGGGCTTCGGCCCGCCTTTTTTTGTTGTGCAAAACCAAACACCTTTTACCCACAATTAGAACGTGCTAATATGCTTCCGCTAAAATTCAATAACGGGAGCGACCCTGATGACGCCATTCCTGCGCTATCGCATCTACACCATCTTTACCCTCTCCGGCTTTACTTCACTGGTGTATGAAATCCTCTGGGCCAAGCAACTGTCGTTGGTTTTCGGCACCTCTATTGTGGCGGTCAGCATCGTCGCCGCGACCTTCATGGGCGGCCTCGCCCTCGGCAGCATCCTCTTCGGACGTTACATTGACCGCCACCAGGACTACATGCGGGTTTACGCCATCCTCGAATTGGGAATCGCCCTGTGTGCCCTCTGTTTCCCGATCGGGCTTGAGCTGATCCGTAACGGCTACATCGACTTTTCCCAGGCGTTCCCGAACAGTCCGCTGTACGCACACGGGCTGCAGTTTATCCAGACAACAGTGCTGCTGATCCTGCCGGCGGCACTCATGGGTGGCACCTTTCCCGCTATCTGTCGCCAGTTTGCACGAGATAAATGCGGCGGGCAGATCGGCAGGCTCTATGCCTTTAACACGGTCGGCGCCACCCTCGGCGCCTTTGCCTGTGGCTACCTGCTGATACCGAGCTTCGGCATCCATGGCACCAATCTGCTGGCGATCACCTTCAACATGGTCGTGGTTATCGGCGCCTGGTCGATCGGCGGGCAGCTGGTATCCGGCAACACGCCCCCGACACTCAAATCTACCCTGCATATCCAGCACTGGCAACAGAAGCTGGTGCTGATCAGCATCGCCCTGATCGGATTTTTCTCACTCGCCTACGAGATCCTGTGGACCCGCGTTTTCCTGCTGTTTCTCGGGAACACCAGCTATGCCTTTTCGCTCATCCTGAGCTGTTTTCTGGTCGGCATCGCCCTCGGCGGCTGGCAGTACGCCCGGCTGACCCGCCCGCAGATGGACGAGGAGAAAATCTTTCTGCTGTTTACCGCCCTGATGGGGTTTTCTGTTCTTCTCACTGCCCCCTTCTACGATCAACTCGCGTATATATTTCAGGCCAGCCACGAGATCGCGGGAGACCGCTGGTGGCTGCTGAGCCTGCATAATTGGCTGATCGTCTTCGCGATCCTGTGCCTGCCGACAATCTGCTCCGGGGCACTGCTGCCGGCCAGTGTCGCCCTGCTCAATCCCGGTCGGCTGCACACCGGAAGCGGCGTCGGCATGGTCGTCAGCCACAACACCATCGGCGCCGTGTTCGGCAGCCTGGTGGCCGGGTTCGCTCTAGTTCCGGCTTTCGGGCTGCAAAACAGCTTCCGTTTGTTGGCGATCGGGAACCTGTTGATGGCGGGAATTCTGATGATTTTCTTCCGCAGCAGGTTGCGGGGGAACCTCGCCACGGCGGCGACACTGGCCCTGGGAATATTCATTACCGCACTCCCCCTTGACTGGGACGAAGCGTTGATGAACAGCGGGGTCTACTGTTATGCCGCGAAATATGCCGCGATGGGGGGCATAGACGAAATTCTGGCGCAGGAAAGGATTCTCGAAACCATCGAAGGACGGGACACCACCGTGGCGGTCCATGAAAGCCTCGACGGCCGTTTCCGGATCTTCACGGTCAACGGCAAGACCGACGGTGGCACCGGCAGTGACATGGCGACACAGATTCTCGTTGGCCACCTGCCGATGTTGATGCACCCCGCCCCCGAGGAAACCCTGGTCATTGGCCTCGGCACCGGGATTACCCTCAAAGGGCTATCGCACTATGTCGCAGAACGGGTTGACTGCGTGGAAATCTCTTCCGAGGTCGTAGCGGCCGAACGCTACTTCTCAGACTTCAACGGGCAAGCGCTATCCGACCCGAAGGTACGTCTGCTGGTCAACGACGGTCGCAACCACCTGTTCGCCAACGAACGGCTCTACGACGTGATCATTTCCGAGCCTTCAAACCCGTGGCAATCGGGCAATGCCAACCTGTTCACCTATGAGTTTTACCAACTGGCCAAGAGCCGTCTGACAGATTCGGGGGTCTTCAGCCAATGGATCGGTCTCTACGACATCACACCCGAGAATCTCAAGATCGCCATCAACACCCTGCTGAACGTGTTTCCCCACGTCCAAGCCTTTCAAGCCGGGAGCGATCTTATCCTGCTGGCGACAACCACGCCGCGCAGCTTCGACTACCAGCGTCTGCAAAGCATGCTGGCACAGCCCTCGCTGCAGAGGGTCTTTGCCCCCCTCGGCATCCACTCTCCTGGAGACATCATCGCCAGGCATTACCTGTACGGCTCGAAGAGCCTCGAGCGCTTCGTCGCCGGAGCGACCATCAACAGTGACGATCGACCAATCCTTGAATACTCGGCCCACCACAACTTGGGAGAGGCGACCCTCGGCGAATTACAACGCAAAAATGTCGAAGCGCTACAGACCGCTCGGGCAAGAGAGAATCTACCGCTCGCCCTGCCCCTCGAGAACCGTATCGAGGTCGCGGCGGCCTTGACCGATCTCGGCATGGCCTTCCGCCGAGTTGGAGCACAACCGGAGTCGGAGTTTTTCCTGACACGTGCGCAAGAAGTAGCGACTCCGTAAGCTTCGCTCGTCGACTCAGACAAACAACAGCATCAGCGGCAGGACAAAAGCAGTAATCAGACCATTCAACCCGATCGCCAACCCCGAGGTGGCCCCAGCGAGGTGGTCAATCTCCAGCATCCGCGCCGTGCCGATACCGTGGCTCGCGGTACCGACGGCCAAACCACGGGCCACCGCCTGGCGCACGCCGATCCAACGGCAAAACTCCGGACCGCACATTCCCCCGAGGCAACCTGTCACGACCACCAGGGCCGCGGTCAACGGCGCAATGCCACCGATCTTCTCGGCGATACCGATCGCAATCGGCGTGGTCACCGACTTGGGGGCCAACGACAGAACAACCTCGCGACTCCCGCCCAGCAGCCACGCAAGACCGGAAGCAGAGGCAATCGAAGCCACCGCTCCCGCGGCCACCCCGGCGATGATCGGGAGCTTGCGCTTGAGAATCTCGCTCCGCTGTTCATACAGCGGCACCCCCAGGGCGACCACCGCCGGCCCGAGCAGAAACAGAATCATATCTCC
>PKUI01000066.1 GCA_002869605.1 Desulfuromonas sp.
CGTCGGTATGGGTAAGCAGGAGGAAGCGTTTATCATCCTGCTCGATATCGATAAGATCTTCAGTGGCGAAGAGTTGAGCCTGGTGCAGGCCGCCGGAGAGTAAGGCCTTACGAGATCCACCCACATGTATATTCCTCCTAATTGGGGGAGACCGTTCGCGGTCTCCCCATTTTTTTGCCGTTATTCTGTTGGGGGTAGCGACTGTGGTTTGTTGTAAAAGTCAGTGCGCTGGTTGTCATCAGGGGCGGGATGTGAGGTCTTTGGGATGTCAAAAGGCGGTCAAGTGGTGGTCAAAATGACCCTTAAGCGCGTCAAATTGCCAGCAATAGGGTTGGCGGACACGGTGAAGTCTGTTCAGGGTGAAAGTATAAGTATCTTGTAATTCAAGAGTTTTAAGATAAACTCAGGAAAACCCTGAGGGATGGCGCGTAAGATGCAGTAGAATACGTAAAGCGTATTGCACACAAGAATAGTTACAATAATTCAAGTATTCGGATTGCATTACGTTTCTCGGTGAGATCATGGGCTCGGCGTTAGGGATGGAGGTAGGGATGATCTGGAGAAATCTCAGGATGGCCGGCAAGTTTGCAGTCGGATTCGGCGCAATTCTCGTTTTGCTGGTCATGGTCGCGGTCTGGTCGGGAACCGGGATCAACGGAATCGTCGGTGACGCCTCGGAGGTTATCGCCGGGAATGCGCTGCGTGGCGAAATGGTTCAGCGCGAAGTGGATCACCTGCGCTGGGCCAAGGAGCTCAACGGGCTGCTTACCGATGACCGCGTTCACGATCTGACGGTACAGACCGACCCCCACAAGTGTGGTTTCGGCAAGTGGTATTACGGGGAGGGACGGGGCGCGGCCGAGGCTCTGGTCCCCGAGTTGAAGCCTCTTTTAGACAAGATCGAAGGTCCTCACAAGGCGCTGCACGGATCAGCGCTTGCTATCGATGAGGTGTACCAGGCTGCAGATCTTTCCCTGCCAGGGTTCCTGGCGGCCAAGGAAGCGGATCATCTGGCCTGGGCCAATACGGTGCTGAACTATTTTGTCGATAACCAGGCCGAGCTGAATGTACAGCTCGACGATCACAAGTGCAGCCTGGGACAGTTCCTCTATTCTGAGCGCGCCAAGGATACCGCCGCGAGCGATCCGATGCTGGCGCGCCTGCTTGACGAAATAAAGGAACCGCACCGTCGCCTGCACGCCTCGGCGCAGAAGATCAAGGCGCTAGATGGAGGTCGTCAAGCGGCCTATGCCGTCTATCGTAACGAAACAGAGCCGGCGCTCAACGCAACCCGGGAAGTGCTGCAGCAGATGCTGGAGCGTTCCTACGGCATGGTGGCCAACGTCGAAGAGGCCAAGCAGATCTACGCCAGCGAGACGGTACCAAGCCTCGAGTTGGTGCAAGCGCTGCTGGGCGAGATCGTCGATACGGTCAACGCGAATATCATGACCGACCAGGCGATGCTGGATGAAAGCAAGACCACCCTCTCGGGGGTGGTGGTGCTCAGCCTGGTGGCGATTGCCCTCGGGATTTTCCTGGCGGCGATTATTGCCCGGGGGATCGTGCGGCCGTTGAGTCATGCCGTATCGGTCGCGGAAGCCCTCGCGCTTGGCGATGTTTCCGTCGAGGTGCCTGTACAGGGGAAAGACGAGGTCGGGCAACTGCTGCAGGCGATGGATAAAATGATCGTCTCGACGCGTGAGGTGGCCGGAGTGGCCAAGGAGATCTCCGAGGGGAACCTCGACGTACAGGTGACGGAACGTTCGGCCAGGGACGAGATGCTCATTGCCATGAAAAACATGGTTGTCAACCTGCGCGACGTGGTCGGCACCGTGCAGTCGGCCGCGGAGCAGGTCTCGGCCGGCAGCGAGGCGATGAGCGCCAGTTCCGAGGAGCTCTCGCAGGGGGCCACGGAACAGGCGGCGAGTGCCGAGGAAGCCTCGAGCTCCATCGAGCAGATGACCGCGAACATCCGCCAGAACGCCGACAACGCCAGGGAGACCGAGAAGATGGCGAACAAGGCGGCTGAAGATGCCGAGTTCGGAGGGGCTGCGGTCAAGGATACCGTGAGCGTGATGACCCAGATCGCCGACAAGATCATGATCATCGAGGAAATCGCCCGGCAGACCAACCTGTTGGCGCTGAATGCCGCCATCGAGGCAGCGCGTGCCGGCGAACAGGGTAAGGGCTTCGCGGTGGTCGCCGCCGAGGTGCGCAAGCTCGCCGAACGGAGCCAGCTCGCGGCTGCCGAGATCGGCGAAATTTCCGCCAACAGCGTCAAGGTCGCAGAGGTCGCAGGTACGCTGCTCGATGCGATGGTCCCGAGTATTCAGAAGACCGCCGAGCTGGTGCAGGAGATCACCGCGGCGAGCCTCGAGCAGGACGCCGGCGCGGAGCAGATTGCACGGGCGATTCAGCAGCTCGATTCGGTGATTCAGGCCAATGCCTCCTCGAGCGAGGAGATGGCGTCGACCAGCGAAGAGCTTTCGAGCCAGGCCGAGCAGATGCAGACGGCGATCAGCTTCTTCCGTCTCGGCGCTCGTACTGCGCAACTGGTGTCGCCGGCGAAGCCGGTAGCTTCTTTGGCTGCCGGGGTGTCTGCCAAGGGCACGCAGAAAAGTCTGTCCGAGCAGGCAGGGGCGTCAAGCGACCAGCGCGGCGGCGATTTCGAACGTTTCTAGTTTTTACCAGGTTGACGGTAGCCCGTTGCGGGTTGCCGCAACAGTGCTGCGTGGGAAGATCAACACCCCCCTGTGCAGCCACCCTCCCATCGGGAGGCCTTTACGGCCTCCCATTTTTTTTCGGACACCTAGTTACGAAGTTACGCAACAGACGTCCTCCTTAAGGGTCGTATAAATGCGTACCCTCCCCTGGGGGGAGGGGATTGAGGGGAGGGGGGGCGACATCTTCACCCTCACCCCAGCCATCTCCCATCAAGGGAGAGGGTACTTTTGGGGCCCACCTTCATTGCGGTTACAGACCCGACAAAGAACGCCACGATAGATCGTGGTCTATAGGCTTTCTTTGCGTCTTGGTGCCTTTGCGTGAGAATGCTTTTTGATTTTTTTGTTAGGGGATTTGTTGAGGTTAGAAATAGCTGTCTCGAGGCAAAAGCACCGCGCGAAGCATCAGGTGATGCTGACGTCTCCGGGTTCATCGCAAGCGGTGCAACCCTGGGTGTTGATGCGCTTCTTGACCTCTTCCAGCCAGCGTTCGACAAAGGCGAAGCGGAGCGGCTTCTGGACCACCAGGCAACCAAGCTGCTCGGCCCTGTGCCGGTCGATGGCGTTGGCGTTGCCGCTCATGATCAGCTTGTTGGCGGTAATTCCCTTGCAGCCGCGTTGCGTCATGGCCTCGACGAACTCGAGGCCGGTCATCTGGGGCAGGTGATAGTCGGTGATCAGGGCGTGGCCGCATGGCTGTTGCTGACTGCAGCGATCGCCCTGGTAGATTTCGCAACTGCTCGGTTCGGCAGCCGTGATGACCTCATGGCCGAGGTCCTCAAGATACCATGCGAGGGAATCTCGAATCGATTCCTCGTCGTCGATAATGACAATTTTAAGTTTCATCTTTGTGCCCCAAACGGTTTGTGCAGCGGGTGATCGTTCCGGCCCAGTGTTGCGGTGGATTAATTGAACAGCGGCTGAGCGTCATTCAGTGCGTCGTTGACCGAGTTCTGGATCTGCTTGATGCGGAAGGGTTTCCTGATCCACTGCTGGATACCGAGGCTCTTGTAGGCTTTGCGTTCGGGGGGCGTACTGGCGCAACTGAGTACCATGACCGGTATCTGTGGGTATTTTTCCTGGACGTGGCGTGTCAATTCCTCTCCGCCCATTTCCGGCATGGTCCAATCGGTCAGTAGCAGGTCGATCGGTTGTTGTGCGAACTGTTTCAGTGCATCCACCCCATCCCGGGCGGTAATCACGCGATAGCCGCAGATTTCCAGCGAAATGGTGAGCAGCTGACGGATATGATCCTGGTCATCGACGACCAGGATGGTCGGCTTTCCCATGAGGTCCTCCTGGAGGTAGGGTTTGTTATCTCTATATCGCAAGGCGTATGCCAGATTTTGCGCCGACTTTATTTTCGCGTAAGTGTATGTATTAACTTGATTTGTTGGGGGGGTGGACAGGCGGCATTGGTGGCAAAGAACCGTTCCGGGGGGTGTGACAAGTCACGGCGTTGACACAACGGAAGGTAGGGGGTGGCACAGTGAGTGCCATCTCTACGGTTCTGGTGCCACTTAAAACCTCTCCATGTTGTCCAATGGGGGTTGCCCGATATGAGCAAACAGTTTAGAACTATTGGTAAATATGCTGATGCAGTGACTGGTGTCGGAGGGCCACGTGAGCGAGCGGACCATTACATATCTGGAGGATGAAGGGATTGTCTGGGTCAGGACGAGCGGAACCTACGTGCTGGCCGCAGAGATTGAAACCCTGAAAAAAGCCCTGGAGATGGCCCGGGGGAAAAATTGTAAAAAACTACTCTTCGATCATCGCAAGGCCAGGGTGGTTGCGCCGACCATGGAATCGTTTGATCGTCCCTCGGTTTACAGGGGGCTCGGTTTCGATTCCTCGTTCAGAGTCGCCAGCCTGTTAACGGATATCTGTGAAGATTTGAGGTTCTACGAAACGGTCTGCGTGAACCGGGGGTGGAACATGAAGGTTTTTGATGATTTCGACTCGGCCATGGGGTGGTTGGAAGGCTAGGCAATATATTTTCGATCTCTTCTCAGCGGCACAGTTATCGACTACGTGTATAACAACGGCCGGTCAATATGAGCGGCCGTTTACTAAAAGTGTGTGGACCTGGAAACCCCTAGCTAAACCAGGCTGGGGGTTTTGTGTTAGGGCAGGGTGGCGGGCCAAGATCCCAGGGGGTGCGCCCCCTGACGACGCCCTACTCTTTTGTGACGCCACAAAAGAGTAGGCAGAAAAAAGCGCCCCAATCTCCGCGCCGGCTACGCCGGTTCCCGGGTCCGGTAAGATTAAAATCGGCCGGGCAAAACTCGGACGCATATTAAATCATGCGTCCTCAAACAGGTTGCCCGGCTGTTTCGATTTTAATCCAACCTCCCCCGACGCTGCGCCAGGGAAGAGGAAAATCAAAAAAATCAGAGGCTTTAAAGTCTTTGATTGTTCCACGGCCTTTACGGGGCCCCGTGTGCAGTTACCGAGTGCCGGGATTTTAATCTTGACGTCTGGCGAGCACGCGAGCCGGCTGGATTAAAACTTCCGGACAGCGAGGGCACCCGATCGTCGGGTGACGGAGTTCTGGGTGCCTTCTTTTGCTTACCTTTTCTTGGGCAAGTAAGAAAAGTAAGGCGCTGCCGGGCGTCCCCGGCGATTTTAGGTCTATGGAATTCCCAGCCAGGTCCGCTGGTTTTTCGGCCCAGCACGCCACCTTGCTCATTTGTTCGCCACAAGTAATCAGAAAAGACCGGTCATCGTGACCGGCCTTTTCTGGTTCAATGCTGTTATGCGGCAGGCAGGTTACTTTTTCCCCAGCTCCCTGGAACGGTGGGCGGCGGCACGGACCGCTTCGATCAAGGTGCTGTTCAGGTCCCGTTCCTCGAGGACCTGGACGGCGCTCAAGGTGGTGCCGCCGGGGGAGCAGACCTTGCGCCGCAGTTCGGCGGGGTCTTCGCCGCTCGCGGCGACCAGGCTGGCCGCGCCGGCCACGGTCTGTACGGCGAGCCGCCGGGCGGTTTCAACATCGAGCCCTTCGCGGACGCCCCCTTCGGTCATCGCCTCGATGACCATGTAGACATACGCCGGGCCGGAGCCGGATACGGCGGTAACCGCGTCCATCTCCGCTTCGCGAACCCGGCAGGTGATGCCGACCGAGGTGAACAGCCCCTCGGCATGGACGATATCCTTCTCGTCAGCATAGACGCCGGTACACAGGGCCGTCGCTCCCTGGCCGATCAGTGCCGGGGTGTTCGGCATCACCCTGACCACGCGTGCCGCGCCGCCGAGCAGTTCCTGCAGGGTGGCGGTCGGTGTGCCGGCGAGAATCGAGATCAACAGCTTGTTGTCGTTGAACGCCGGCGCAAAAGCAGCGACGACCTCGTTGACCATCTGCGGTTTGATGGCGAGGATCACCGTGCCGACGGCTTCGACGGTGGCGAGGTTATCGTCGCTGGTGGCGATGCCGTAGGTTTTTTCGAGGTAGGCGCGGCGTTCCGCAACCGGTTCGCTGACCAGGATTTCGCTTTTGTCACGGCCCTTGTTGAGCAGGCCTTTCAGAATCGCTTCGGCCATGTTGCCGCCGCCGATAAAGGCAATCATCTTGTTGCTGAACATTGCTTGTTCCCCCCTGTGGATTTCGTCGCCTCAGTTAAACGGAAAGCGGGCAGGGTGTCAAGACGACACTGCAGTGATGACGCAGAAGTAAAAAGGCCGCCCGGATGGGCGGCCTTTTGGGTTTAGCTGCGGCCCTCGCCGAAGCGAGGGCCGGACAGAGTTGAAGTTATGTCGATGAGTTAGGGACGGCTTACGTCGCCCAAGTTAAGGGTGCCGGTAGTGTCGGCGTCTACGTCCTCTTGGGTTGCAGCTCCCATCCATTCAGCGGCGTCCGGATAGACCGTAGCGTCGATGTTGATGGTGCCGTCGAGGGTGTAGTTGTCAAGCCAGTCGATCGAGTCGAACAACAGCCGCTTGGTGTAGAAGCGATTGTGGGCATAAGCGCCCGGCTCGTGGTGCAGGTAGTTGTAGTTATGAGCCGCACCGAAGACACCTTGGTTGATCCAGCCACTAGCACCGGTGCTGAAATAAGGATAGCTGGTTTGGAAAACGGCTCCCTTGGCACCCAATTGTGTCTCAAGGATTTCAAGGGTCTCGTGGAAGCCTTCGGCCTCGTGTTCGAGCTTGTCAGCGGTAATCTCATAGGATGCACCCGGAGTATGGCAGGTGTCACATTGCGCCTTGTTGGGGACATCAATAATGACCCCGGCCGCATCTTTTTCGACTACGCTGAAGGTATGATTTGCGGAGTCGCCCATGTGGCAGAAGGCGCAGGGTCCGGCACCGGTTTCGGGGGTGTCTGCATTAAGAGCGATTCCGTCATGTTGGAAGAAGCCCGGGGCGTAATCTTGGCCAGCATACTCGTAGCCGATACGCGTATCCGCAGCATAAATAGTTGCGGCAGCTACCAGGTAATGGGCTTCCGTGACGTTTTTGGTGCCGGGACCGAAGCCTGCGTTCAAGGAAGTGTAATCAACGGTCGGATCTTCAGCCGTGAAGTTGTAGCTCTCCATGTTGCCGCGGGCACCGTGGCAGTTGATACAGACGTTGGAGTTGCCTACGTCGGGGATGGTTACGGTGACGCCACCGACTTCGTATGGGCGGGGAATGGAACCAGGATTGCGCAAGTCGCCCGAGTTGTTTTCATGGCAGCCCCAGCAGTAGAGCATCTCGTTTTGGCCAGACGAGACGGTTTCACCGTTCGGCCCGCCATCGAGGCTCCAGCCGTCGAGATATGAGAAGTCGTTGTTGAGCGGATCGTAGTTGGCCGGGTCGGTCAGGAAGTTCTTGGCGCCGGTCGCGGTATGACACTGCTGGCAATCGCCACGGTCCAGAACGATGGTGCCGTCGGTGTCGAGTTTGGTGGTCGCATCCCAGTCGTAGTGGATCCAGGCAGCTGCACCTGTTGCTTCGGTGGTGCCGGCCTTGATCAGCTCGATCAAGCCCTCAGCGCTGCGTTCGTCGGCACTTGCTTCCATCGTGTCCATCTTTTGCTGAAGCAGGAAGCCACCATGGGCCGACTGGGCCCACTGCTCGTTGATACCTGAACTCGCTTCCGCGATGCCGGTATCGCTGTCAACTCGGGTGCGGATTTCCATTACACCATGCACGTCGTGGCACTCGAGGCAGGCACGCAGGCCGGATTGTTCGTGATGGTCGGTTACGTAGCCTTCGATGACATCGGTGGTGTTCGGGTTGTCGTAGTGGGTGTCGGCGATCACACGATAATGGCGATCCTGGTGATAGATGACGCCTTCGTCAAGTTCTGCCAACTCTTCTGCGGGAGTCGTAGCATCTGTCAAGTCAACCTGGGGGCTCATGTGGCAGGTGGTACAGGTGGCGAATTCGGCCGAGGCGACAACGTGGCCGTGGTCCTCGATCTCTTCCATCAGCAGGCCGCCGGCGTTGTGCGGATTGTGGCAGGTTCGGCACTGGACTGCAGCGTCACTGCCGACCGGGAGAACGGACCCTTCAAGTGCAGCGATCGTTTGTACATCTTTGTAGAGGCGACCACCTTCGTCGGTGTGACACTTGGCGCAGATAGCTTCGTTACGTACCGAGGCGGTGGCATGACGGGAAGAGGTGTACTTGGTGTAGATGCCCTGGGCCTCGGGGTGATGCGGAACGTGGCTGTCGGGAATGGTGTCGTGGCACGCACCGCATGTTTCAGCGGTGGGCGAGGCGTTCGGAATCGGGCCGGAGCCATAGTGCTCACCGCCGGCGCCGTGGCAGTTTTCGCAACCGACTGCGGCAAGGCCGTCTTCAGGTACGCTTGCTGCGTCGACGAGGGGCTCGAGGGCGGGACCGTCACCGATCGGGTCGTGGCACTCGAGGCAGCCGTCTGCCTCGTTAGCTGCGGTGATGTGATCACTGTGGATCACGTGCTTGCCGGCGAGGTAATCGGCTACGATCTCGTCGCTCCAAGAGAAGCTTTCATGGCAGCTGATACAGGTGGAGGCACCTACGTAGTCGATACCGGTGGCGGGGTCGACACCGAGGTCGGTGGTGTCCGCCGTCGTGTCTGCGCTGTCGCGGCTACTGCCGCATGCAGCGAGCAGGCCCACAAGCAGGGCCATAATTAACCAGGTAAAAATCTTTTTCATGGTGTTTCCTCCTCGTGTGGAGTTCATAAATGATTAGTGACACATACGGCAGGTACGCCCGCCGCTGGCCTTGCTCATGGTCTCACTGATGTCACTCCAGTCCTCGGGATGCGGATTGATCATCAGCCCGCTGCGAGCACTGTGGCAGGTCAGGCAGATATCCCCTTCCGGGTGGCAGGCCTGACAGGTTGCAATATTCTTGCGTGCTTCGCGTGCATGCTTGGTCGACCATTCGTGGGCCGGCAGGACCGAGTCGACGTGGCAGCTGATGCACTGGTCTTCAGTGAAATTTTCGTGCGATGCCGCGCTTACCGAGATGTCGCTCCAGCCACGACGGTGCGAATCAATCGCCAGATCGGCCGGTGCAAAGGTATTGTGGCACTCGACGCAGTAGTCGTTCTCATGGCAGCTGTTGCAGAGCTGCGGGTCGGTGCGTGCAGCGATCGGATGACTGACACTGAAGTCGCTACGGTGAACGTTGGCCAGGCTGTTGCTGAAGCTGGCCATCTCGTCGGCAGAGCCCGCCTTGTGACATTCCAGACAGTAATCCTGCTGGTGGCAGGATCCACAGTCCATGGCGTCGCTCTTGGCTGCGACCCGGTGGCCGAAGGCCCAGGTCGGGCCGTGTGAATCGAGGGCGGGAAGTTCCACGCCATCAACGAAATCCTGTTCGTGACATTCGAGGCAGACCTTGAGGTCGGGGGCGATGCTTGCGTCTCCCTCGAGGTGGCAGGTGTCACAGGCCGCGCCGTCGACATAGTCGTTGTGCTCGGCGTGGTTGAAGACTTCGCTGAAGGCCGGGGAAGCGCCAGCGATCCACAGGATGGTCAAACTAAGAAGCAGTATCCTCATGGTGGCTCTCCCTTAGAAGTAGTAATTAAACCGGACGCGACCGCGGTAGTACTCTTCCCACAGGTCACTTTCGACGTACTCGACTTTACCCTCGAAGTTCATCTTCTTCGAGAAGCGATAGCTTCCGTCGAGCCAGATCCGGCTGCTGGTGGTTTCGTCATCATCTTCGAGACGACGCTCGAGGACGTCGACGTTGGCTCCGACGCCTGCTTCGATGGCCTCGGTGATTTCGTAGCCGATATGGCACTTGGCGCCGCTCATCTCCTGCCCTTCGTCGGTGATGCGCATCACGCCGGCAAGGTAGTAACTGTACGGCTTGGTGCCCACGGTTTCGATGCCGAGATCGATGACATCGGCGTCATCGAACTCTTCGTACATTTCGTGGGTCAGACGCAGGTAGGAACGATGGGTTTTGCTGATGCGGTACTCGATCTCACCCATGACTTCTTCGTAGTCATCGACGGCGAAGACGGAGTAGATCGAGGTGCTGTCGAAGACCGGTACGGAGAACAGGTACTCGACGCGAGCATGCCAGTCGCGGCCGAAGCTGGAGCTGACACCGAACAGCTGGTAGGTGACCTCTTCGTAGAGCAGGCTGTACTGGGTTTCGTTGTAGAGGTGAAGCTTGGGAGAAAAGGCATAATCGGCACTCAGCCCGAGCATCTCCTTGGCCAAATCTCCCTGGTCCCAGGTTTGGACGTAGGAAAGCTCGAGTAAAAGGCCCTTGATGAGATCTTCTGCACTGACCTCGACCCCTGCGAAGTAGTCGTCGCTGTGGTAGGTGGCGTCATACGAGACGCCGATACCACCGAGTCCACGCAAGGTGAATTTATCGGCCACGGTGTAGCGAAGATCTGCACCGTCGACCACCGAAGCTCCAGCGGTGGTGCTGACGAATTGCCGACCGAGACGCATGTCGAGTCCATCGACCAGGTCTTTGTTGCGGAGATAGGCCGAGTAAAGTCGACTGTCGACATCGACTTCGTCGGCGGCATCCTCTCCGGCTCGACCGTAGCCGTGGAACGTCCATCCGCCCCACAGGTCACGAGCGTTCAGCATCAGATACTCGTAAATGGGGACCGCCGTCTCTTCACTCGGCGTGTCGTACCATTCGACCACTGTGCTGGAGCGCCCTGAAATGTTGGCTGCATGGCTTGTGGCAGAAATTCCCAGGACCAGTAGGAACGCTGTCAATCCCCATGCAACCGACGCGCGCCACTTCTTCATAGTGCCTCCTTCGGTTGCAGCGAAAGCTGTGCCGGCCCATCCGGCACAAAAAATACGACATTAAGTCTTAATTAAAGTATGAGCTACCACATGTGTAATGGTTAAGTTTACTGCGGTGGTAAAGTTTGGCAATAGTTCTGATATGAAATTTTTTCGACCGCAAAGAGAGGTGGTGTCTAATGAAAAAGCGGGCATTTTTTGTTAGACTGGACAGCACTAAATCCAAGCGATTTCAGGGAGGGCAATGATGAGTCAGGAAAAGATGACCCTTGGGCAGTTGAAAAACTTTGATGGGCGTGAAGGACGCAGTGCCTATGTGGCCGTCAACGGCAAGGTCTACGATGTTAGCGAGAGCGCCCGCTGGCAGGAGGGCAACCACGAGGGGGCTCACCAGGCTGGTGCCGATCTCAGTGAAGATCTCAAGTCGGCGCCGCATGTACGTTCGGTGATCGAGCGTTTCCCGGTAGTGGCCGAACTGGGCGAGGATCCCCCCGAGACCACCGGGGGCGGCAGCGGCAAGTTGCTGGTCGGTACGATTATCGCTGCTGCAGTTGCGGCGGCCATCGCCTTCATGGTCAAGGGCTGATGCTGGCATTTTCTGAAAAAGGAAACGGCCCGGCCGTGCTGTTGATTCACGGTTTCCCCCTTAATCGCCGCATGTGGCAGCCGCAGCTCGAGGCGTTGGCGGGTGCGGGCTATCGCGTGATCGCCCCTGATCTTCCCGGTTTCGGCGCCAGCCCACCGCTTACGGGTCCGGTGACCATGCGGCACTACGCCGCGGCGCTGGTGGCCCTGCTCGAACAGCTCGAGATCGACCAGGCGGTGGTGTGCGGCATGTCAATGGGGGGCTACGTGTTGCTGAGCATGCTCGAGCATTTTCCCGCGCGGGTTGCAGCGGCCGGGTTCATCGTCACCCGGGCCGCGGCCGACGACGCAGCCGGCAAGGTCAAGCGGAGCGAGCTCGCCGTCACGGCGCGCAGCCAGGGGGCGGAGCCGGTCGCCGATATCTTCGCCGAGCTGGTGTTTGCCCCGCAGACGCTGCAACAGCGCCCCGAGCTGGTGGAGACGGTGCGCGGCTGGATGCTCTCCTGCAACCCGGAAGGGGCCGCCGGGGCGCTCGAGGCGATGCGCGAACGGCCCGATTACGTCGAGCGTCTTGGCGAGATTGGCCACCCGGCGCTGGTGGTCGGGGCGGCGCAGGATCGTGCCATCCCGCTCGGGGAGTCGCAGCTGCTGGCGGCGGGGCTTTCGCAGGGGGAGCTGGTGACGATCGAGAACGCCGGACACATGGTCAACCTGGAACAGCCTGATATTTTCAATCACGCGCTAATCGATTTTTTGCAGAGGTGTGTGAAGGTTTAAGTTTCGTGACTCTGAGGTAACTAAAAAAGCCCGGCTGAATAGCCGGGCTTTTTTGTTGGTTCATTCTTGGGGTGGTGAATGAGTGGGGGAGGTTTGCGTGTTTTAAATTCGACACCGCCGGGGGCGCCCGGCAGCGCCTTACTTTTCTTGCTTGCCCAAGAAACGTAAGCAAAAGAAGGCACCCCGAACTCCGTCACCCGACGATCGGGTGCCCTCGCTAGCCGGAAGTTTTAATCCAGCCGGCTCGCGTGCTCGCCAAGCAGCAAGATTAAAATCCCGGCACTCGGTGACTGCACACGGGGCCCCGTAAAGGCTGTGGAACAGGCAAAGCCATCTCTTTCCTTCCCGTGTGACGCAGCCGGAGCAGCGACAGTTCACGCCGAAAAGGCCTAAGAGTTGAGCGTAGCGAATGGCGAAGGCCCGGCGTGGACTGTTGTTGCGGAGGGCACCCGCCGCATTTCGACGGGCAAGGAGGTCGGGCGCGTTTCTTTGCTTACTTTCTTTACGCGTCTAAAGAAAGTAAGGCGAATGCCGGGCGCCCCCGGCGGTGTTATAGGTATAGAATTTTTTGCAGTTCATGGATGAACCTTTTGTCGGGCGATAGATTTTTCTGATGCGGAAGGAGTCCAGCCGTTAAGACGCTCAGTGAAGACTCAATCGGCTCTCGGCCAGTTTGACGCAGCGCTTACCGGCCCTTTTGGCCGCATACATCGCCTCGTCTGAACTCTGCAGCAGCGCGCTGAAGGAATGGAAGTTTTCATGGTTGTAGGTTGCGATGCCGATGCTGGCGGATATCTTGTGTCCGTTGAGCTGCGGTATCGCCAGGGCATTGACACGCTCAATGAAGCGCGTGGAAAACTCCATGGCCCCGTCGCAGGAGGTGTTGGGCAACACCACGGCGAACTCTTCTCCACCAAAGCGTGCCGCGACATCGCTGTTACGCACCGAATCATGCAGCAGTCGTGCAACCTGCTTCAGGACCACGTCACCGTTGATGTGTCCGAAGCGATCGTTGACCAACTTGAAATCGTCCATGTCGATGAAGATGCATGACAGCGGAGTCGCGTAGCGTTTTGCCCGGAAGAACTCCTCTTCAAGGCGCGCATGCAGGTACTGGTGGTTGTAGAGCTTGGTCAGGCTGTCACGAACCGACATGTCCTCGAGCAGTTTCTTGGTGGAACTCATAGCTTCGAAAAGCACCGCGTTTTCCAGGGCATTGCCGGCGATGTTCGAGATGATCTGGCAGAGTTTGTAGACCCGCTCAGAGAACTCCTTGTTGCTGTCCGCAGTGGTCCTTAAAAAGAAGGTGCCGATGACGTTCTGCTTCTTGACGATCGGCACCACGTAGATGGTGTGATTGCGCAGCGACTGTACTTGCTTTTTGACCGACGTCATCAGCGGGTCGTTCGAGGCGTCCCTGACCACGACCGGGCGTTGGCTGCTCATCGCCTTCTCGATTTCGGGATACTTCTGCAGGTCGATCTTGATTTCGTCTCCGGCTTTCAGGTCGCTGCTGGCCTTGACCGTCAACGACCCATCGTCATTGATGCTGATGATCGAGCAGCGTGAAACATCGAGTGCGGCGAAGACCTTTTCCACGATGATGTAGAGGATTTTTTTCGGGTTGCGGGTGACCGAAATTTTTTCGGTCAAATGTAGCAGCATCAGCAGGTCTTCTTTTCCCAACTCCCGGTAATAGCTGCGGGTGCGCAGGTGGGCATCGATCCGTGCAAGCAGCTCACTAGGGACCAGCGGCTTGGTCATGTAGTCCTCGGCCCCGGAACTGAGACCGCTGATGATGTCGTCCTTGCGGATATAGGGGGAGAGGATGATCAGGGGGGTGTCCCTGGTGCTGGCGTCGTTCTTAAGTCGGTTACAATTTTCGACACTGCTGTCGATCTCGTTTTCAATATCGTAGACGATCAGGTCGAAAATTTGTTCGGCGGCGATTTCAAGCGCCTGCTCAAGGTTTGACGCCATGAAGATGATGTAGTCTTCCGGGATGAGGTCGACCAGGGAATAGCGGAGGTAACCGGAGTGATCGATCAGCAGAATGTTTTTGAGGTCGGTGCTCGAGTTACGTGTCATGTGAGTCGGTTCTTTGCAGTATTCGGAGGACAGGCGCCACCTTTCCGCTCAGCTACGACAGAAAAGTTCATCAAGGTAAATGAATATCATAAAATGCAACTCTAGCAACTATTAATCTTCATGAAAAATTACCGGCGAGTAGTTATGACGTGGAATTTTACGAAAGTCTTGCCGGCGCCTATTTAAACGCTCACAGTTCGGGTGCAGCATTACCTCCCAAAACATCCACGGAGGAAACGATGCACAGAAGCGCAATCAAGAATGTTACTGGGGTCTGCTTCGAAACCCTCTGTCGGGCTCTGCTCTGTCTGTTGCTGCTGGTATTGCTGGTCGGTATGGGGTTTGGCGTGACGCAAACGGCGCTTGACCTGCTCGAGGCGGGCAGGGAGCTGTTTTCGACAGAGGGGTTGCACGCAGCGCTGAGGGAGTTGGTGATCAACGTGCTGATGGTGCTGGCGGTGGTCGAACTGTTCCGTACTGTCAAGGCCTATTTCAGCGAAGGGCGGGTCAAGGTGACCTACATCATCGACACGGTGTTGGTGGTGGTCATCACCGAGATCATGGGGTTCTGGTACCGGGATATCGAGATGGTCCGGGTCGGGATGGCGATGACCCTGGTGGTGGTGTTGATGGCGGTGAGGATCATGGCGATCCGCTTCTCACCGAAGCGGCGCGAACTGCTCGACGGATTGTAGCCGTTACTTGCTCTCAAGCACCCAGACCCCGTCCCAAGAGGGAGGGGGCGTCTCGAGCAGTTCGCGGCAGCGGGTGGCGAAGGCGAGTGACGGCCTGTCCTGCTGGGCCAGGGGGGTGAAGGTCTCCAGCGCCGCGCCGAAGTCCCCGGCACGGAATTGCTTCAGCCCCTCGGCATAGTCCGAGAGCAAAGCCCTCTTTTCCCGGAAAGAGGTGTCATCAAGGGGCTCGAAGATGACCGTCGCTTCACGGCGGCCGACCACGGCGACGCTGGCGATCTCGCGCACCGGGAAGGTTTCGCCGAGCTGGTGGCGGGTGGCGGCGCTGATCAGGGTGGGAGTGCCGAAGACCTTGTTGACCCCTTCGAGGCGGGCGGCGAGATTTACCGCATCGCCGAGCATGGTGTAGTCGAAGCGGCGCGTCGAACCCATGTTGCCGACGATCGCCTCGCCGGTGTTGATGCCGATGCGCATGTGCAGTTCGACGCCGGAGCGCTGCAGGTAGGCGGCGCGACGTTCGGCAAGGCGCTGCTGGCAGGCGAGCGCCGCGCGCACGGCACGCTGAGCGTGATACCGCTGCTCCAGCGGCGCGTTCCAGAAGGCGATGATCGCGTCCCCCTCGTATTTGTCGATGGTGCCGCCGGCGTCCAGGATCAGGTCGCTCATCTCGGTGAGGTAATCGTTGAGCAGCGTGGTCAACGACTCGGGATCGAGGCGCTCCGAGAGCCCGGTGAAACCCTGCAGGTCGGAGAAGAACATGCTCAGTTCGCGCTTTTCGCCGCCGAGACGCAGCCGTTCGGGTTGGTTGACCAGCTGCTCGATGACCGTCGGGTGCAGGTACTGGTTGAACGCCAGGCGGATCTGGCGCTTCTTGCGACCCTCGGTTGCGTAGTTGAGGCTGATGCCTGCGGCAAGGGCGAGCACGGTTCCGGCCAGTGGCGTGGATATCGGCAGCCACAGCTGCTGGGGGTAGGCAGCGAAGCCGGCGCAAAACGGCAGTGGCAGGGTGATCAGCGCGCAGGCGAAGGTCTGGCGCAGGTTGCCACTGAAGCTGATGCCGAGGGCGGTGAGCAATGCGCAGGCGAGCAGTATCAGCTGGCTGAGTGCACCCGGGGCGGGGCGGATAAAATCATCGCTGAGCAGGTTGTCGAGGGCTGTGGCGTGAACCTCCATGCCGGGGAAAACGCCGTCGAGGGGGGTCGGGCGCAGGTCGTAGAGTCCCGGGGCGGTGAGGCCAAAGAAGACATAGGCGCCGTGGAGCTGTTGCGGGTCAAGGGTGGGCAGCTCGCCGGCCTGCAGTTGCAGTTCCGACTGGATGACGGCGGCCGCCGAATAGGTCGGGAAGGTCCCGGACGGGCCACGGAAGTTGAGGATCGCCTGGCTCCAGCGGTCGGTGGCGACGAGGTGGTCGCCGATGCGGAGTCCGCCAGGTGCCGCGCGCACCTGCAGCTGCGGGTTTCCGGCGAGTAGGGTCGCCAGCGGCAGGGAGAGGATCGGACGCTCCTCGTAGCGACCGAGGAGGGCGGTGCGCCGGAAGATTCCGTCCTTGTCGGGGGTGGCGGCGACGTTGCCGAGGCGTTCGAAGGCACTGGCCAGTTCGGGTACCGGCAGGCTGGCGGCCGTTTCCTCGCGCTGGGTCGGCAGGTGCGCGGAGGCTTCGTCGTACCAGCGCGGGCGGTTGCGGCTGTCCTCGGGCCAGATCACCGTGCCGCTGCCGCTGCCGAGGGTCAGGCTGCCGACGCTGCCTGGAGGGCGGCGCAGCGCGTCGGCGAAGGTGAGGTCGTCCTCGACGCCGTAGAGAGACGGTTCGCTGAACAGCACGTCGAAGGTGACGGCCCGCGTGCCGGTGCGACGGCAGAAGTCGAGCACCAGATTGTAAGCTTCGCGTGGCCAGGGCCAGGAGAGGTCATTCTCCTGACTGCCCCAGTCGAGGCTCTGCTGGTCGAGACCGATCAGCACGATCGGGGTGTCGGCTTGTGGCCCGGCGGCAAAATAGGCGGCACGCCAGCTCCAGGTCGTTCGCTCAAAGGGGGTCAGCAGTCCGCTCCAGCCGAGCAGGCCGGCCACGGCGGTGGCCGCGAGCCCGATGGTCAGGCCCTGCAACAGCTGACGGCGCATAAACTCAGATTCCCCGCAGCGCGACCGTGAAACGCTGCTGGCGTTCCGCGGGGAGGGCGCTGCGTTGTTTGTTCAGGTCTGCAAACTCTGCAAGTCGCGCACTCGGCGCGGGATGGGTGCGAGCGAAGTCGGGTCCGCCCGGTTTGAGGCGTTTCTCCATCTCCTTGAGCATGGACGCCAGGGCAGCCGGGTCGTAGCCGGCCCGGGGGAGGAGGGCCAGGGCGCTCTGGTCGGCCTCCTTTTCGAGGTGGCGGGCGTAGCCATTGTTGACCAGGGTTGAGGTGATGTCCTGGATGCTCTCCTCGAAGGTCTCGGTGAGGCGCGCCAGGTCGGTGCCGCCGAGCTGTTTGACGCTTTCGGTGCCGATGATCGCCAGGGCCGAGGTGAGGCGACTCTTCTTGATCGCCTGCAGGCCGTGCTGATACTCGACGTGGCCGATCTCGTGGGCGAGTACCGCGGCGACCGCGTCCTCGTCGGGACAGCAGCGCAACAAGCCGCGCGAGATAAAGATCAGGCCGCCCGGGGCGGCGAAGGCGTTGATTTCATCCGAGTCGAGGGCCAAAAAGTGGTAGCCGCCGAAGGTTTCCGGACGTTCAGAGTAGCGCGCCAGGCTCTGCCCGATCAGATTGAGGTAACGGTTGACCCGTGCCTTGTCGTAGGGCCGGTAGCCGGCGAGGACCTTCGCGCCGACGGCGCGGCCGATGTAGTATTCCTGCTCGGGGGTGATGTCGGTGAAGGCCTTGCTGACAGCTCCGGCGGAGGTGTTGATCGAGTCGGCCTGGCTCTGGGTGAGGGCGCCCTGGGAGACCGCCACCGCGGTGCCGAGCTGGGAGGCAAGTTCCAGCGCCTGGCAGCCTGCCAGCAATAGCGCCAACAGCGGGACGGCGAGTAGCCATGTGTACCTAGCGGTCATAGCGACCTCCATCGTTCAGCTTCCCGTTGCGCAGAAAACTTTGCAGCTCCCGGTCAGAAGGGGCGAAGGTCTCCATGCGGTCGACCCAGGTGAAGTCGAGGTACTGGTTGCGCTGCTTGAACTTTTGCTCGACCTCGTTATTGAATCCCTTGCCGGCCAGGGTGAGCTCCTCGTCCGAGGCCCCGGTGTTGACCCGGCGCTTGCCGGCGCTCAGCTGCAGGTCGTCGCTGGTGAGGGCCGTTTGTTGGAGCCAGCCGCTGCGACCGTCGGTCAGGCGGACCTGGTACCAGGCCTTTTGGCTGCCGATGACCTCGACCTGGTCACCGTAGGCGAGGGAGGTCAGTTTTTTGGCAAAGATACGCGGTTGCGCGCGTACGCCGGCGTTTTTGATCGCCACGCTCAGCAGTTCGCTACCCCAGGCGGAGGCGGCGGCCAGCAGCAACAGCAGCAGTATGAAGCTTGTGAATCGTCTCGGGTGTCGGTACATCTACGCCTCCCGGGGAAAGAGTCGTCGTTACACGCTCGTTAGTGGAGTAGGCCGTGGGCGGAGCGGGTCAGGGAGATGGCCCAGGTTGAGACCAGTTGCCGGTCCTGGTAGAGCAGACCGCGATTTTCGTAGCAGTCGGCGTCGACCTGGACGAGGATCTCGCTGCCGTACAGCGTGCCGTCCGGGCTGGCGAAGGTCGAGACCAGGGTGTCCTCGATGACGGTGAAGCGCCCTTCCAGGCGGCCGAGCTCGGGATGGTTCGAGGTCCACGAGGTTTCGATCCGTTCGTCCTGGAACGGCATGATGATGTAACGGTTTTCGACCTCGAGGGGTGGTTCACTCTGCAGCAGCATGGTGCTGATGAGTGTCCAGGCGTCTGCGGAGTGGTTGATCGTCGCGGCGCCCTCGATGGGAACCTGGTTTCCGGCGGCGTCGGTAAAAATGCCTTCCGCGTCCCAGGTGGCTTCTTCAAACAGGTAGCTGTGTTCCGTCATGATGCAATCCGGTCGGTGAAAGTGAGTCTGTACGTTACCCCGATGGCGCCCTCTGGTTCAAGGACAAACCGGGTGAAGCGAGGTTGAGCTGCTGGCCATCACAGGCCACTTCGAGCCGGATGCCGAGTTCCGCAGCGTGCTGTTGCAACGGCTCGAGCGAGCGCCGGTATCCGCTGGAGACCAGGGCTGCTCCACAGTGGGTTATCAGCATCCGCGGGACCCCGGTGGCGACACACCAGGCGAGCTGTTGCGGTAGCGGGGCGTGACCGCACAGCTGCTCCTGTTCGACGCGCAGCAGGCTGGCATCGAAGGCGGCGCCATCGCCGATGTACAGGTCGACTCCGGAAAGTGCTGCTTCCCTTTCGGGCAAGGCCGCCAGGTCAGGAGCGTAGAACAGGTTCGACTGGCCATCGCTGATGCGCAAGGCGACGGCCGGGGCGCGCAGCGAGTGAGCCACCGGCCAGGGGGTGATGGTGCAGTCGGCCAGGTGCAGCGGCTCGTGAGGGGAGAAGATGTGACACTGGGGCAGGTTAGCGTGGGCGAGCACCTGCCAGGTTGCTTTACTCGCCCACAGGGGCGAGAGGTCTGCGTCGCCGAGCCCTCCGGCGTGGTCGTCGTGGGCGTGGGTCAACAGGGTTGCGTGCGGTTGCAGCTCGGCATGCAGCCCCTGCCAGTCGCTTCCACAGTCGATCAGCAGGCGTTGGTGGTTCTTTTCGATGAGGAGCGCGGCATGCCGGTAGTGTCCGTTGCCGGCGGGAACCTTGGCTCCACGGGTGCCGAGAAAGGTCAGGAGCATGGCCGTACCCTTCGTGCCATGAGGGTTGGAAAGGTTAGAAGCTGACGGCCATTTGCAGGGTCAGCTTGTCACGTTTCTCAAGCTTGCTGTCGGTCGTAAACGTCGGGTCGAATTCGGCATGCAGAGCCTCCAGGGAGAGGGTGGTGCCGCTGAGGATGGCCCAGCTGATATCGACGCCGTACTGTCGTTCGGGAAAATCGAGCAGCTCGTCACTCCCCTCGAGACGCAGGCCACCTTCGAGAGAAGGGGTGAGCGGAAAGGCGATCTCTGTGAGCCAGGCGAGGGGACGATCGCCATCGCCGTCGCCGTTGTGGTCGAGGTCGAGGGACGCGAAGCGTTGCGCGGCGCAAAACAGTTCACCGCGCACCTTGAGGTGCGGAGTGTTCACCCTCAGCCAGCCGCTCCAGGCCCCGACCCGTTTGCTGTAGGGGGTTTCCAGCAGTTCGAAGTCAGTTTCGGCCAGGTCGTTGAGGTAGGCGGCGCCGAGCTCGAAGCGCTCGTCGAGGCTCAGCTGCAGCTGTCCACCCCAGTCGTGCAGGCGGTTCGAAACGTCGGTGCTGTCATCGTAGTTGCTGCGCAGGAGAAAACCGGAAACGTTCAGGTAGCTGCTTTCGACGCCGAGGGAGAGTGCGGTGCTGCGGGTTTCCCCGAAAAGTCGTACCAGCGGGTCGCTGACCAGTTCGGTGCGGTGCATCCCCAGGGGGAGAAACTGGCGTCCGATGCGGCTGTGCAGCAGCTTGTAGTTGAGGTTGATGGTCGCTTCGTCGAGTTCGGGATGGTCCAGCTCCTCCTGATAAGAGAAGGCGACAGAACCGGAGGCCCACTCGTTGACCCGGATGTCGAGTCCCAGGCGGGCCTCGTCAAGGACCAGGTCGAAGGCGTCATTGTCGCTGGAGGTGGTGTTGCGCTCGATCTCGTAGCTGCTCTCTACTTCGATGAGTCCCGACACCGAGACGATCTGGCAGGTCTCGCCTTGCTGGATATCGCCGAGGAGCTCGCCACGAAGTTGTTCGAGGCGGTTGGTGCCGACGTAGAAATCCTGTACGGCGAGGGCGGGCAGGGCAAAAAACAGGCAAGCGAGGATGATGACACTACGGATCATGGGGGTGACCTCCTGGACGTCGGTGTGGCAGGCGCTCCGGCGGGGCGGAATAATAGCATAGCCGCTGCATCTTTGCCCATAGATCTTTGCGCGGGCGGCGAGCTATACTGCGGCGAGGAGGCTTTATGCCGGCAATATTTATGGTCACCATTCTGACCATTTCCGCCCTCTATGCTCCGCAGCCGCTGCTGCCGGTTATCGTCGATAGTTTCGATGTCAGCAGTACCCGTGCGGCCGCGTTGACGACCGTCAGTTTTGTGCCGTTGGCTCTCGCTCCCCTGTTCTATGGCCCGTTTCTGGAACGCTTTCATCCCTTGCGTCTGCTGCGTTGGGGGGTGCTGCTGCTGGCTCTCTCCGAGGGGCTGTTCTTCCTCGCTCCCGAGTTTTCCCAGCTGTTGCTGCTGCGGCTCTGCCAGGGCTTGTTGATCCCGGCGCTGCTGATTGCCGCCATGACCTATCTATCGACGACCAGCATTGCCGGGCAGGTTCCGCGCGTGATGGCCACCTATATCGCCGCGACCATCGTCGGCGGGCTGCTCGGACGTGTCTGCTCCGGTTTTTTGGCTTCTCTCTGGGGGTGGCGCAGCAGCTTCCTGGTTCTCGGCTTCAGCCTGCTGGCGGCGTACCTGTTGCTGCTCCCGCTGGAGGCGGATGCGCCGAAGAAGGAGACGGAAACAGAGCGTAGCTGGCAACTGTTGCCGCAGGTCCTTGGCCGGCGCCTGTTTCGTCGTGTCTACCTGATGGTGTTCTGCTTTTTCTTTGCCTTCGCGGCGATCATGAATTTTATCCCCTTTCGGCTCTATGAAATAAGCGGTGCGGCCGATGAGTGGCGTGTCGGCCTGATCTACTGTGGCTACCTGATGGGGGTGGTCAGTGCGCTCAGCGCAGTGCGGGTCAAGGAGCGTCTCGGCAGTGAACGGAGGGTGGTGATGCTGGGGCTGTCGGCTTACCTGGCGGTTTTGCTGGTGATGTGGCTTCCGCAGGTCCCGGTGCTGTTCGTGGCGATGTTCCTGTTCTGCGGTGCCATGTTTCTGGTCCATGCAACGGCGACCGGCTGGCTCAACCGTTTGAGCGATCAACACAAGGGGACGGTTAACGGGCTCTACGTGGCGAGTTATTACGGCGGCGGGATGGCTGGCTCCTTCGTTCCCGGGTTTGTCTACCAGGCCTGGGGATGGGGAGCGTTTATTCTGCTTCTCGCGGGCGTCGTGTCCGCTGCCCTGTTTTTGAGCCTCGGGCTCGCCGACAGTTGACAGTTGCGCCGGCACGGAGGTATAAGGGCCACTTCAGCTTAACTTCAAGCAGAAAGGTGTTTATCCGATGAAAAAGATGTTTTTTGCTGTTGTCCTGGTGGCGATGTTGACCGTTGCTTGCCAGGCTGAAGAGAAGGTGGTTCTTGATACCGACAAGGCCAAGGAAAGCTACGCCATCGGTTTCTCCATTGGCGAAGATTTCCAGCAGCAGGGGATCGATGTCGATGCCCGCGTACTTGCCAAGGGGATGGCCGATGCCGTCGCCGGCAGCGAGGCGATGCTCAGCGAAGAAGAACGGCGCGAGGTCTTCACGTCTCTGCAGAAGCGGATGATGGAGAAGCAGCAGCAGATGGCCGCCGAGCGTGAGAAGGAAATGTCGGCCCAGGGTGAGAAGAATCTCGCCGAGGGGAAGGCTTTTCTCGAGGAGAACGGCAAGAAGGAAGGGGTGGTTACCCTCGACAGCGGCCTGCAGTACAAGGTGCTGAAAAAAGGCAAGGGCGCTCCGCCGATCAAGACCGATAAAGTCACTGTGCACTACCATGGTACGCTGGTCGATGGCACGGTGTTCGACAGCTCGGTTGATCGTGGTGAGCCGGCTACCTTCCCGGTCGGGGGCGTGATCCCGGGCTGGGTCGAGGCGCTGCAGTTGATGCCTCCCGGTTCGAAGTGGCAGCTGTTTATCCCCTCCGAGCTCGCCTATGGTGAGCGGGGTGCCGGTCCGGTGATCGCTCCCAATGCGGTGCTGATTTTCGAGGTCGAGCTGCTCGACATCAACAAGGCCGAGAAGGACGCGGACCCGAGCTTTCACGAATAGAGAGCCGTAGGTTAAAATCGTTGTAACGGGAAAAGGCCTGCCCTGAAAGGGGCGGGCCTTTTTTTAGGTTCATTCGGGCATTAAGCAAAACAACTGCACCGGGCCAATAGATGCCACCATCTTCCGGCACTCGGGGCCTGCAATTGCTGTGGAGACGGTGGTTCTGTCTATTGCAGTTAGATGGTTCGAGCTGTCAGCGAACGTCGGCTGTGGTGGACAGTCCCTTGTTGCGGCGCATCATTACTTCGCCGGTGCCGCTGTTGAAGACCAGCTTGCGCCCCAAGCGACCACCGACATCCGAACTGACGATCGGGATGTCATGCTCGGCCAGCAGATCCCAGGCCAGGGCGATGTTGCGTTCTCCGACCGAGATCAGCCCCCCTTTTTGTTCCCACATGGCGGCTCCGCCGAAGACCTTCGCCTTGAGCTGTCCCTTGTCGCAGCCGAGCTTGAGCAGTTTGTCGATCAGTTTTTCAATGGCAATGTTTCCATACTTGGGGGTTGGCAGCCCTTCGCCGTTCCAGAGCGGCAGCAGGTAGTGGTTCATCCCCCCGATATGACTCCGGACATCCCACAGGCAGACCGAGATGCACGAGCCGAGCACCGTGGTCACCAGGTGGGGGGAGCTGTGCACGAACAGGTTGCCCGGGAAGAGGTAATGTTTTTTTTCGGGAAGCTCTTGCATGCCGTCACCCTGGAGAAAGAGTCAGTATTTTTCGCCCTCGTCAAAGAGGAAGAAGTTGCCGTCCTTGGCCAGGACATCGGTCATCTCCGACTCGATCTCGGGCAGTGTCAGGCTGAAGCGGCACCCTTTGCCGAGATCACTTTCAAGTTCGACATTGCCGCCGAGCAGGTCGCAGGCGGCGCGGATGATGCTTAATCCCAGACCATGCCCGCGGTGTCCCTTGGTGCTCCCCGATTCGACCTGGCGGAAGCGGTCGAACACCTTTTCCTGGTGCTCGGGAGCAATGCCGATGCCGCTGTCGATTACCTCGAGGATCAGCTGACCGTCGCTGCACTGTGCGACGACACTGATCTTACCGCCCTCCAAGCTGAATTCGATAGCGTTGGCGACCAGATTATTGAGGACAATCTGCAGTTTTTCGGCATCGGTGACGAACAGCAGCTCGTCGGGTACCTGGGTGTCGATCTTGAGTTTCTTCTCATCCGCCAGGTAGCGGAACAGGTCGAGGGTTCCATCGACCAAGCCGGCGATGTCGGTGCGGCTGACGCTCGGTTCGGCTTCGCCGGCTTCGAGTTCCGCAGCAATGAAGATGTTGCGGAGCTGAAAGTCGAGGCTGAACGCTTCAGCGTGAATGATGGAGGCCGCCTTGGCGGGGTCCTTTATGCTGCTGTCCATCAGCTGTCGGGAGAGTCCCATAATGGAGCTGAGCGGGTTGTTGATCTCGTTGCGGATGTTCGAGAGGAACTGTGATTTGAGCGCTTCGGAATCTTGCAGCTTGTTGTTGACGCTCTCAAGCTTGCGGGTCATGGTCTGCAGGTCCTGCAGCGCCCGGCGGTTCATGTCGAAGCGTTCGCGCAACTCTTCGATCAACTGCTGGTCGGTCATTTTTTCCATGGCGGGTAGCTCCCTTCCCGATGGGAAAGATACACGTGTCAGGATTTGGTCAGTCGGTGATTAATTAGCAAGTATTGTGCCGCGAACGCTCCGGGATTTCAAGGGAAAAGCCTGTGAAGACGCCCCCCTTCCCTGTCGCAAACCTCCGGCGTCAGGAAAGAGGGGCTTTTGTTGTCAAACGGGGCGGGGGGTCAGCTTGCGGATTTCCAATGACCGTGCAGGTTACAGAATTCCCGCGCCGTAACCTGTTTGGCGATGACCGGGAAGGTTGCTTCCGGGGCTTGCCCCGGTTGCAGGAACTGGGTGTACGATTTGCCGTCGGCGATCAGTTCGATCCACTCGATGTAGTGACTCTCTTCCATCGGGTGGGCCACGCTGCCGACCTTGACCGTGATGCTGTCGCTGCCGATTTCGATAACCGGCACATGTTTTTCGGTCGCTGCATCAACGGTGTTTTCGCCCATCAGGTCCATAGGTTGGTTACAGCAGACCAGGGCGCCGGGGCCGCCATGCATGATTTCGACGATGTTGCCGCAGACGCTGCACTTGTAGATTTCGAGTTGTTCAGCCATCAGGAGTCCTCCTTGGATAGTTCGATGATGAGTACAGACAGAAAGATTACCAGAGTGGAAATATTTCGCATCCGGATGTGGCATTTTTTTATTGGTCCTGCAAAGACTCCTGGAGAGGAAGGGGGCGTCCGGTAGCGGCAAAAAAGCTACGGACAGTCCGGCGCAGGGAGGGGTCAAGAAAGCTCCATGCCCGCTGTGCGATCGCTTGCGGGACGTTACCGTAGAACGCTTCGCTGATGCTGGCGGTAATGCAGGCCAGGGTGTCGCTGTCGCCGCCAAGCGAGACGGCCAGGCGCACGCTCTGTTCGAAATCACGGCTTTCGAGAAAGGCGGAGACGGCCGGACCGACGGTACCCTGACAGGTGACATCGAAGGTGTAGTCGGGGCGGATGTCGTCGCAACTGCGTGACAGGTCGTAGCCGCAACGCTCCGCGACCCAGCTGCGAAGCTCCTTTTTTGTGGCGCCGCTGCGTGCCAGGAAGATGGCTCCTGCGATGCAGCGGGCCCCGCGTAGCCCTTCGGGGTGATTGTGGGTGACCGCGGCGCTTTTTTCCGCGGCGGCGACGACTGTTTCCAGGTCGGAGTAGAACCAGGCTGTCGGGCTGACGCGCATCGCCGCGCCGTTGCCGAAGCTGTTGTAGGGGGCCTGGCTGTTCTGCTCGACCCAGGCGCTGAAGCGCTTTCCGTAGCCGGCATCGGGGTAACTTTGGTAATATTCCCGGAGCAGCTCGCCGTAGCCGCGCCGGGTGAGCAGGGCTTCGGCGAGGGCCACGGTGTGCACCGAGTCGTCGGTGAAGCAGCAGCTGTCATCGAACAGCTCAAAGTCGATATGCTTGTGGTTATGCCATTCAAAGCGTGAACCGATAATGTCGCCGGTAAGGGCTCCGAGCATGATTCCTCCACGTGTTCAATTCAGGTTTCACTCATGTTAACATATCTCTTCATCTCATCAGCAGGGGCAAGGTATGGACACGACACAGCTTAAGGATTTACTCGCAGACCCAGAGTCGATCGCGGTGCTCGCCAGCGGCAGCCCTGAAGGTGAGCCGAACGTCGCGGTCTTCGGCTCGCCACGCCTGCTTGATGACGGGCGGGTGATGCTTGCCCTCGGCGACAACCTCACCTGGGAGAACCTGAGCCGGACCCGCCGGGCGACGCTGATGGTTTTCAAACCGGGGGAACATATTTTCAGGTGGCAGGGGGTCAGGGCCTACCTTGAGCTTGATGATGAAGAGACCGAGGGGGCGCTGTTTCAGGAGCTGTTGGCGTCGGTGGAACGGCAGGCGGGGGCCATGGCGGCGCGTGCGGTACGTCGGGCGGTCTTCTTGCAGGTGAAACGTCTGCGGCCATTGATTGATATGTCGCGTTCCTAGCCGTGTATTTCCTTGGCTATAACTGCATAATGATTTGTCAAAACGGCCTTTTTCTTTTATGATGCAGCCCGTTCCAATGTCCCATTCGCAGGGGATATAGAGTTAGGCGTTTTCGGTCATGAAGATTTTGCTGGTAAATCCACCCAATTCTGGTCGCAGCATTCCCGAAGAGCGCTACGGCATCGACTCGATCAAACAGATATTACGGGGAGAGCCGCTAGCACTCGAGGTGCTGGCTGGCAACCTTGGTGATCACGAGGTTGAACTTGTCGACCTCAAGGCTGAGCCGGACGGTTTCTGGCCGGCGATTGAACGCCAGCGTCCCGATCTCGTAGCGTTTACGGCCATGACCTGTGAGGCGCAGACCGTGGCCCGGCTGGCACAGGAGCTGCGCGAGGCGCAACAGACGTGTGTGGTGGTCGGTGGTATTCATGCCAGTGCCGATCCCGAGTTCTTCAATATCGTGGGCGTCGACCATATCGTCATTGGTCTTGGTAAGGCGAGTTTTCGCGAGCTGGTCGAGGCCATTACGGAGGCGGATCCGAAGAGGCAGATCGACGGCGTGGCCCACACCTCGCCAGGACAGCCGCTGAAGTACATACCGCGCAACTTCGACAAACGGGACCTGGTCCTCGAACAACCACCCCGCTATGACCTGGTTGAACGCTACCGCGAAAACTATTTTCTGCCCAAGCTCGGGGTACAGCTCGGGGCGGTGGTTTCGGCGTACGGCTGTCCTTACAGCTGTAACTTCTGCTGCATCGAGGCACAGTGTGGCGGAGGCTACCTGAGTCACGATGCCGACGCCGTGGTGAGAGACATCCGCGTCCTTGAAGGGGTGCCGTTTGTCCGCCTGGTTGACGCCAACACCTTTGGTGATCTCGAACATGCCAGGGCCCTGGCGCGCCGCCTCAAGGAAGAACAGCTCGGAAGACATTTTTTGGCCGATGTGCGTTCGGACACGGTGGTCAGGCATCCGGAGTTAATTGAAGAGTGGAAGTCGGCCGGCCTGCGTTCAGTGGTGATCGGTTTCGAGGAGATCGGCGACGATCGCCTCGGCAGCCTGAACAAGCACAACAGCGCGGCCAACAACCGCGAAGCGGTCAAAATCCTCGGCGAGCTGGGTGTGACCGTTATCGGTGACTTTATTATCGACCCGGGTTTCGATGAGCAGCAGTTCGACGACCTTGAACGCTACCTCGACGAGAACCCGGTTGATTTGCCGATGCTGACGGTGTTGACACCGTTGCCCGGGACTGAGCTTTACCGTCAGATGCACGAGCAGATTGTGCAGCACGACCTCGATTACTATACGCTATCCAATGCCGTACTCCCCACGCGGCTTGACGAGGAGAGGTTCTATCGCCGTTATGCGGAACTTCTCAGGGCTGGTCATGCCACTGCCCGGATCTAGGAAGGTTTGTTAGATGGACGTTTTTATTAATGATGTTGCTGCGTTCCTGCCCAACGAGCCGGTTGGCAACGACGAGATGGAGCAGCTTCTCGGCATGGTCAACATGCTCCCCTCCCGTTCGCGCCGGATCATTCTTAGGAACAATCGCATTGCCAGTCGCTACTACGCCATCGATCCGAAGACCGGTGAGTTCACGCACAACAACGCCCAGTTGGCAGCCGAGGCGGTGAGAGGCCTCAAGCCGTATGCGTCGTTTACCCCGGCCGATATCGAGTTTCTTGGTTGCGGCACCTCGCAGGCCGACCAGTTGATGCCGGGGCATGCCCTGATGGTGCAGGCGGAACTCGCCGGTTCTCCCTGCGAGGTGATCAGTACGGCGGGGATCTGTCTTGCGGGGGTGACATCGCTCAAGGCGGCTTACATGAGCGTTGCCCTGGGGCTCACGGGGAATGCCGTGGCCACCGGTTCGGAGCTTTCATCTTCGTTTATGCGTGGCAAGTTCTGTGGCACGGTCAGCCCGGAAAAGATCGCCGAGCTCGACTCTGTCCCGGCGCTGTCGTTTGAGGCTGATTTCTTGCGCTGGATGCTTTCGGACGGTGCGGGCGCCGTATTCTTGTCTCCCCAGGCCAATCCCGACACGGTTTCGTTGCGTATCGACTGGATCGATATCCTCTCGTTTGCCAACGACATGGAGACCTGCATGTATGCAGGCGCCGAAAAACAGTCCGACGGAAGTCTTGTTGGCTGGCGTCAGCGCGACAATCTGCACCAGGTCGTCGATGACGGGATGTTCATGGTGCACCAGGATGTCAAACTGCTCAACGATCAGATCATGCCGGTTTCGGTTGATCGCGCATTGATGGCGATCGCAGCGAAGCGGGATCTTGACCCTGAGCAGGTCGATTGGTTCCTGCCTCACTATTCTTCCGATTATTTCCGCAGCCGCCTCGATGAGCGGATGAAGATGAACGGTTTTCATATTCCCGAGGAAAAGTGGTTCACCAACCTGACGCGCAAGGGGAACACCGGCTCGGCGTCGATCTACATCATCCTCGAGGAGTTGTTCAAGTCGGGCAAGCTTAAAAAGGGTGAAAAGCTGCTCTGTTACATTCCCGAGAGCGGCCGCTTCTCGATCAGCTACATGCATTTGACGGTGGTGTGAGCCGCAGCCAGATAATCTGGCACGGCAGGATGGTTTTAGGACAAAGAAGGGGACGTCGCATGACGTCCCCTTCTTCTGTTTGAGCCTGGTGTGAGATTCAGGACTTGAGCGCCTGCAGCATGGCCTCTCCCATACTGGTCGGACTCTCCGAGACGATGACGCCGCATTCGTTCAGGGTGCTGATCTTGTCCTCGGCGCGTCCCTTGCCACCGGTGACAATCGCTCCGGCGTGTCCCATGCGCCTGCCCGGAGGGGCTGAGACCCCGGCGATAAAGGCCGCCACCGGCTTCTTCATGTTGGCCTTGATCCACTCGGCCGCCTCTTCCTCGGCGCTGCCGCCGATTTCGCCGATCATGAACACCCCTTCGGTTTTCGGATCGTCGTTGAACAGCTGCAGAACATCGATAAAGTTCATGCCGATGATCGGGTCGCCGCCGATACCGACGCAGGTCGACTGGCCGAGCCCGGCGTCGCTCAGCTGCTTGACCGCCTCGTAGGTCAGGGTGCCGCTGCGTGAGACCACGCCGATCGTCCCCTGCTTGTGAATGTAGCCGTGCATGATGCCGACCTTGCATTCGCCGGGGGTGATAACGCACGGGCAGTTCGGGCCGACCAGCCGCATGGTGCGAGAATCGAGAATCCGTTTGACCGGCACCATGTCGCGTACCGGAATCCCTTCGGTGATGCAGATCGCCAGTTCCAGCCCGGCGTCGGCCGATTCGAGGATCGCGTCGGCGGCGTAAGGGGGCGGAACGAAGATCATCGAGACGTTGGCTCCGGTAACTTTTACCGCCTCCTCGACGGTGTTGAACACCGGCGTCCCTTCGACATGGATGCCGCCGCGCCCCGGGGTCACCCCGGCGACGATCTGGGTGCCATATTCGCGGCACATCTTGGCGTTGAACTGGCCGCTGCGACCCGTGATCCCCTGAACCAGTATTTTCGAATCCTTATTGAGCAATATCGACATCGGTTGTCTCCCCGTTGCTGAATTTATGATGACAGGTTAGCGATGGCGTGGCGTGGTTTGCCTTTGTGGCCGCTATTCCTGCTCTGCAAGCATCTTGACGATGCGTTGCGCTCCGTCGCCGAGAGAGTCGGCGGCTTCGACGTTGAGCGATGATGCATTGAGCATCGATTTCCCCTCGTCGACCTGGCTGCCGTCCATGCGCACCACGATCGGCAGGGTGCAGGAGACTTCATTGGCGGCGTCGATGATCCCCTGTGCGATAACGTCGCAGCGCATGATGCCGCCGAAAATGTTGACGAAAATAGCCTTGACGTCGGGGTCCTGCAGAATGATCTTGAACGCCTCGGTGACCTTCTCGCGGCTGGCTCCGCCACCGACGTCGAGGAAATTGGCCGGTCTGCCGCCGCATTCGTTGAGTACGTCGAGGGTGGCCATCGCCAGGCCGGCACCGTTGACCAGACAGCCGATGCTACCATCGAGCTTGATATAGGCAAGGTCGTACTTGCCGGCGGTGATCTCCAGCGGATCGAGCTGCGAGTAGTCGACCATGTCCTGGTACTCGTGGTGACGGAAAACAGAGTTGTCGTCGAAGGAGATCTTGGCGTCCATTGCCATCAGCCAGCCGGCCTTGGTCACCACCAGCGGGTTGACTTCGACCAGCGAGCAATCCTTCTCCAGGAAGGCCTTGTAGAGGCTGAGGATCAACTGCACGCAGTCCTCACACAGGCTCCCCTCGAGGCCGAGCGCCAGGGCAATACGCCGTGCCTGAAACGGATGCAGACCGGCGAGCGGGCTGATGCTCAGTTTGTGGATTTTCTCCGGAGTCTTTGCGGCCACCTCCTCGATCTCGACCCCGCCTTCAGCAGAGGCGATGAGGATGTAGCGCGAGCTGGCGCGGTCGAGGGTGATCGAGAGGTAGAACTCGCGGTCGATCTCCACCGGTTCCTCGACCAGGATGCGCCGCACCCGAAGTCCTTCGGGGCCGGTCTGCGGAGTGACCAGCTTGCGTGCGAAGAGCTCCTTGGCCAGATCCTGCGCCTGCTCGGGGTGGTGAACCAGCTTGACGCCGCCGGCTTTGCCGCGGCCACCGGCGTAGATCTGTGCCTTGACGACGCAGCGCCCCCCCATCATCTTGGCAGCCCGCTCGACCTGGTCGGCGGTCAGGCAGACACGACCGCGTGGTGTCGGGATGTCGTAGCCGTTGAGAATCTCCTTGGCCTGGTACTCGTGGATGTTCATAGTCACCTCTTGGGGGCAGGTTGCCCGGAAAGATCGCAGGTTGCTGTGTCGAGTTTGGTGCCAGGTGGGGTCCCTTCGGCAGAGGTGGCTGCTGGCTGATGCCGAAGCTTTGTGGTGCCCCGTCGCGAGCGGTCAAGATATACCGCATGTGGTTAAAATAGACCACTGGTAAATTGGTCTATCTTCCACAACATCATGTAATGACGTGATTATTAGCGTATACTCAATGTGTCTGTCAAGAGGTCTGACCAATTGTTTTAAGGTGAGGTGAAATAAAAAAGGCCCGGTCCCGAGTCAATGGTAGCAAAGAATCGGGAGCAGGCTAGAAATAGTCGCGTATTTGTGGGGGATTTGGTGGATCGCTTAGCTTCGACTACTATTTCGCGTCGCCGGGGGCGCCCGGCAGCGCCTTACTTTTCTTTGATGGCAAAGAAAAGTAAGCAAAAGAAAGCCACCCCGAACTCCGTCACCCGATGATCGGGTGCCCTCGCTAGCCGGAAGTTTTAATCCAGCCGGCTCGCGTGCTCGCCAGACGGCAAGATTAAAATCCCGGCACTCGGTGACTACACACGGGGCCCCGCAAAGGCCATGGAACAATCAAAGGCTCTTCCTTTTTCCCGTGTGACGCCGCCGGAGCAGCGACGCTTCACGCTGAAACAGGCCGTAGAGTTGAGCGCAGCGAATGGCGAAGGCCCGGCGGGAAGCGTTGTTGCGTAGGGAACCCGCCGCGTGTCGGCGGGCAAGGAGGTCGGGCGCCCTTTTCTGCTTACTCTTTTGGGGCGTCACAAAAGAGTAAGGCGTCGTCAGGGGGCGCAACCCCTGGGTTCAGGTCCCCTGATTTCCGGATGAACCCTACTTCTTGGTTTTCTCCCAGTCGGCGAGGAACTTCTCGATGCCGATGTCTGTCAGGGGGTGCTTGGCAAGCTGCTGCATGACCGAGAACGGGATGGTGGCGATATCGGCACCGATCAGCCCGGCGTTGAGCACGTGCATCGGGCTGCGTACCGAGGCGACGATGATCTCGGTGGTATAGCCGTAGTTGTCGAACAGGGTGCGGATCTGTTCGACCCCCTCCATGCCGTCCTGGCTGATGTCGTCGAGGCGACCGACGAAGGGGGAGACGTAGGTGGCTCCCGCCTTGGCGGCGAGTAGCGCCTGCAGCGGCGAGAAGATCAGGGTGACGTTGGTGCGGATCGACTCGGCGGTAAGAATGCGCGTTGCCTTGAGCCCCTCCTCGGTCATCGGCAGCTTGATGACGATGTTGGGGTGGATCTTGGCCAGCTCGCGTGCTTCGGTGACCATCCCCTCGGCATCGAGGGCAATGACTTCGGCCGAGATCGGGCCGTCGACGAACGAGGTGATTTCAGTAATCACCTCCTTGAAGTCGCGGCCGCTCTTGGCGATCAGTGAGGGGTTGGTGGTTACGCCGTCTACCAGCCCGAGAGCCTGGGCCGCACGGATTTCATCCACATCGGCGGTGTCGATAAAGAATTTCATGAGGTATCTCCTTGGTATGAAAATGGGTTGAAAATGTTAGTGATCAGGCGCTGCGTTTAAATGCGTCGCGGCATTCGGTGGAGCAGAAGTGGTGCTGAACCCCCTTGATCGAGACGCTGAGGGCGTCCTGTCTGGGCAGAAACATGCCGCACTGGGGGTCACGCACCATATCTTCTCCCTGCGACGATTTCTCGCGTGGGGGTTGGCGACGGGGTCCACCGAGGAGCCTGAAGAACACCGAGAGGATCGACGAAACAAAGAAAATTACCAGAAACAGAATCAGAAGAAAAAAGATCTTGAGCACGCCGATCACCAGTCCTTGTGGCGCAGGGTTACGCCGTTATCGTGCAGTTGTGCCAGCAGGTCCGAAAGGCTGAGGCCGATTCGCGGGTGTACGAGCTCGGGGCGTAGGTCGCACAATGGGACCAGTACGAAACGTCGCTCGTGCAGGCGCGGGTGGGGCAGGGTCAGCTCGTCACTGTCGCAACATTGTTCGTCGTACAGCAGCAGGTCGAGGTCGAGGGTGCGCGGGCCATGGTGGATGAGTCGTTCCCGTCCGGCCTCGGCCTCGATCTGCAGACAGAGGCGCAGCAGCGCCTCTGCGGAGAGTGTGGTCTGTAGTTCGAGCACCGCGTTGAAAAACAGTCCCTGACCTGCCGGTCCGCCCTGGGGCACGGTTTCGTAGAGCGGCGACGAGCGCAGCAGGCGTACGCCGGGCGCGGCTTCGAGCCGACGACGTCCCTGGCGCAGCAGTTCGAGACGTTCGCCGAGGTTGGAGCCGATCCCGAGGTATGCCGTATTCATCATCCCCTCCCGCAGAAGCAGCGATTAAAGCACGCCGGGCGCGCTCCGTCAATCGTCGTTAAGCAGCCTGCAGCAGTAGCCGCAGCGGGTATACTTTGGGAACGATGATGTCGGGCCTTATTGGACAGGAAAGGAGGCGGGTGTGGGCGTAGCCTGGCACAGTATGACCCAGGAGCTGGTCTTCGAACGGCTGCAGTCGCGGCCTGCCGGCCTGGAGCTCGCCGAATACACGCAGCGCTTGCGTGAGCTGGGTCCCAATGCCCTGCCGGCTCCGCAGCCTCCTGGTCTGCTGAAGATCTTCCTGCATCAGTTTTTAAGCCCGCTGATCTATATCCTGCTGGTCGCCGGCACGGTTTCGCTGTTGATCGGCGAAGTAACCGACGGTGGCTTCATCTTCGCGGTGATCCTCCTGAATGCGACCCTCGGCGGTGTCCAGGAATGGAAGGCCGAGCGCAGCGCAGCCGCCTTGCAGCAGCTGCTGCATATCGAATGTCATGTGCGCAGGGATGGGCACGAGCAGATGTTGCCGGCCGAACAGTTGGTGCCGGGCGATATCGTGTTGCTCGAGTCGGGGAGCCGCATTCCTGCCGACCTGCGCCTGTTGGCGTGTCAGGGACTACGCATCGACGAGTCGCTGTTGACCGGTGAGTCGGTGGCGGTACTCAAGCAGCCGGGGGCCGTCGGCGAAGAAGCCCCGCTCGGCGACCGCACCTGCATGGCCTACGGCGGCAGTACGGTGATGTCGGGTCGAGCGACTGGGGTCGTGGTCACAACCGGGATCCGTACCGAAATCGGGGATATTGCCAGCGCGGTGACCTCCACGGAGGCAGTCAAGCCTCCCTTGGTACTGCGCATGGAACGTTTTGCCCGCCAGATCAGCCTGGTGGTGGTCGGGTTTGTGGTGTTGCTTGGAGCGGTTGCGGTGATCGAGGGGACCCCGCTGGCCGAGGTGTTTTTCATGTCGGTGGCGTTGGCGGTGTCGGCGATCCCCGAGGGGCTGCCGGTGGCCATGACCGTGGCGTTGTCGATCGCCACGGCACGCATGGCGCGTCGCAACGTGATTGTGCGTCGTCTGCCGGCGGTCGAGGCGTTGGGGAGCTGCACCTGTATTGCCAGCGACAAGACCGGCACCCTGACCGTGAATCGCCAGACCGTCAAGGCGGTGATGCTCCCTTCGGGGCTGCGCTATACCGTTTCGGGCGAGGGCTACAACGACGAAGGGGATGTGGTGCCGGTTGAGGGAGGCGACGGACGCCTCGGGCTGCAGGTGCTAAGACGCCTGACGCGTGCCGCGCTGATCTGCAACGAGGCTGAACTGTGGCGCCAGGAGGAGGGGTGGCACGCCAGCGGTGACGCCGTCGATATCGCCCTGTTGGCGCTCGGTTACAAGCTTAAGCTCGACCCCGCAGTGCTCGCCGCGGAGTTGGAGGTGCTCAGCGAGATCCCCTTCGAGTCGGAAAATCGCTATGCGGCGGTTCTGTGTCGCGATCGCGAGGGGGAGATGGTGTTCGCCAAGGGAGCGGTCGAGGCGATCCTTCCCTTTTGTGACACCATGCTGCTCGATGGCAGTGAATATATGGCTTTGCAGGAACACGAGGTCCTTGAAAAGACCTACGCCCTGGCGGAGTGGGGGTTCCGGGTGATCGCCGTGGCCGAAACCCGGCAGCCGGGGACGGTGGTGCAGCCTCTGCACCACGAAAATATGCCGCGCCTGACCCTGCTCGGGCTGGTCGGCCTGATCGATCCGCTGCGACCCGAAGCGACCCCGGCGGTAAGCCGCTGCCGCCGTGCCGGGGTGAGGGTGCTGATGGTTACCGGTGACCACCCGGCCACCGCGCTGGCCCTGGCGCGTGAACTCGGCATTGCACGAGGCGAAGAGCAGCTGGTGACCGGCAGTGACCTCGAGGCCGCGGGCGATCCGTCCCTGCCGGCTTATTTTGATCTGGTCGAGCGGGGCCGGGTATTCAGCCGTGTGACGCCGCTGCAGAAGCTGCAGATCGTCGAAACCCTCGATCATCTCGGGCATTTCGTGGCGGTAACCGGTGACGGTGTAAACGACGCGCCGGCGCTGCGGCGCGCACACATCGGGGTGGCGATGGGCTCGGGGACCGACATCGCCAAGGATACCGCCTCGCTGCTGATTACCGACGACGATTTTGCCTCGCTACAGGCCGGCATCGAAGAAGGACGCTTCGCCTACAACAACATCCGCAAGGTGATCTACCTGCTGATTTCGACCGGAGCCGCCGAACTCCTGCTCTTTTCCCTGGCGTTACTGTCAGGGCTGCCGCTGCCGCTGGCGGCGGTACAGTTATTGTGGCTGAACCTGGTGACCAACGGCATTCAGGACGTGGCGTTGGCCTTCGAAGGGGGGGAGCCCGGAGTGCTCGAGCATCCGCCACGGCCACCGGGCGAAGGGATATTCAACCGCTTGATGATTCAGCAGACACTGGTTTCCGGTCTAGTCATGGGCGGGGTCGCATTTGCCAGCTGGTGGCAGCTGGTGGGAGAAGGGGTGCCGCTGGACGAAGCGCGTAATCAGCTGCTGCTGCTGATGGTGTTGTTGGAAAATGTCCATGTGTTCAATTGCCGTTCGGAAAGGTTCTCGGCGTTCAGGGTGCCTCTGTCGAGAAACTGGTTGCTGATCATCGGAGTCGTCGTTGCCCAATCGGTGCATATTGTCGCGATGCAGATGCCGATCATGCAGAGGGTGCTGTCCATCGTCCCGCTTTCATTAGCGGATTGGCTACGTCTGGCCTTTGATGCATTGCTGCTCCTGATAGCGATGGAACTGTTCAAGGGCTTCAAAGGTTTCGTAGCGAGGCATAAG
>PKUI01000091.1 GCA_002869605.1 Desulfuromonas sp.
CTGTACCGGCCCGCCCGGTAGCCGGCCGAGGTCGTTGCGGATCATATCGAGGATCATCACGTTCTCGGCGCGATCCTTCTCCGAACTGCGCAGCGCCTCCGCGTTGGCGCGATCGTCCGCCAGGGTCAGGCCGCGCGGCGCGGTCCCCTTCATGGGACGCGACCAGAGCCGCTTGCCGTCGAGCTGAAAGAACAGCTCCGGCGAAGCCGAGCAGAGTGAAAAACGCCCGGTGTCGAGCCAGGCGGCGTGGCGGGCCTGCTGGTTGCGCACCAGCGTCAGGAAGAACGGCCAGGGATCGTACGGGGACGGGGTTGCAACGTCGGTCGAGAAGGGGGCTGTAAACGGGAAGGTGAAGTTGACCTGGTAGGTCTCGCCGCGGGCGATGGCCTGCTTGATGGTTGCTATTGCCATCGAAAAATCGTGTGCGGAGAGGCCGCTTTGCCAGCCGAGTTGAGGCGGCGCGTCCGCTTCCGGCAGCGGCACGGTCTCGCTCTTTTCAAACAGCCCGAACCAGAGCAGCGGGAAGTTACTGTCGGCGTGCACCTCGAGGGCCGGGTCGAAGGCCGGCGCCGCCTCGTAGCTCACGAATCCGACTGCGTGCAGCCCTTGTTCGGAGACGGCCTGCTCCACCTCTTGCAGCGCCGCTTGCACCTCGTCGGCCCGGTGGGTGGCAACCACCTTGCACGGCTGGCGGAACGCCTGCCACGCGTGGATCGCTTCATCGTAGAGCAGGGCGGTGTAGAGAGGGGTCGTTATCATGATCGGCCTTGTCCGTTAATATGAACGGCCATGCTAGAGTCATGGGGCATCACGGTCAAGTGCTTGTTGATTCGAGGCAGATACGTATACTATGAGGCGTTTTTTCCCTTTTTAATTTTTCAGCTCGGGAGTTTGACATGTTCGGTTTCGATGCGGGCATTTTGCTGGTCGCCCTGCTGGTGTTTTCCGCGCGCATCCTCGATGTCACCGTCGGTACGCTGCGGATTATCTTCGTCTCCAAGGGGTACAAGAACTACGCGGCGCTGCTCGGCTTCATCGAGTCGCTGGTCTGGCTGCTGGCGGTCACCCAGGTGATGCAGCGCATGGACAACTGGGTCACCTACATCGCCTTCTCCCTCGGCTTCGCGGTCGGCAACTACGTCGGCCTGCTGCTCGAGGAGCGGATTGCCATGGGCAGCCAGATCGTGCGCATCATTACCAAGCACGATGCCAGCGAGCTGGTCCGTTACCTGTGGGACTAGGGGTATGGCGTGACCAGCGTCGACGCCACCGGCGAAAGCGGCCCGGTCAAGCTGATCTTCATGGTCGCCAAGCGGCGCAAGCTGGAGAAGATCATCGCGATCATCAAAAAGTTCAACCCCAACGCCTTCTACACCATCGAGGATGTGCGCTTCGTGCGTGAGACCTACGTACCACCGGTTACCGGCGGCGTGGTCCCGACCCGCGCATTCCGGATCCGGAAATAGCCATGATGAGATTAGCCCCCCTGATACGTCGCGTTCTACCCAGCATTTTCATCCTCACTACAGCCGTGTCGGCGTGGGCCGTCGTTGTCGCTCCGACAGATGCGCCCCAGGGCGATCGGGGTGAGGCGATCACCCTGCTTGTCGCTTTCGTCGCCCTGGCGCTCGTCTCCTCCTTTCTCTGCTCGGTCGCCGAGGCGGTGCTGCTCAGCATCACCCCGTCGTACATCGAGGGGCTGCGCGAAAAACGTCCCAAACGCGCAGCGCTGCTCGCCCAGATGCGCCTCGAGAAGGTCGACCGTTCGCTGGCGGCGATCCTGACCATGAACACCATCGCCCACACGGTGGGGGCGATCGAGGCCGGCGCGCAGTCGGCGACGGTCTTCGGCAGCGCCTGGGTCGGGTATTTTTCCGCGGCGATGACCCTGCTGATCCTGTTCCTCTCCGAGATCATCCCCAAGACCCTCGGCGCGGTCTACTGGCGCCAGCTGGTCGGCGCCACCGCCATCTACATCCGCACCCTGGTCGTAGGCCTCTACCCGCTGGTGCTGATCTCCGAGGCGCTCACCCGCCTGGTCGCGCGGGGCAAGGAAGTGCACCGCTTCAGCCGCGACGAGTTCGTCGCCATGGCCGGGCTCGGCGAACAGACCGGCGCCCTCGATCCTCACGAGCACGCGTTTATCCGCAACCTCTTCCAGTTCCGGGTGCTGACTGCCCGCGACATCATGACCCCGCGCACGGTGATTGCGTCCCTCTCCATTCAGATGAGCCTCGCTGAGGCCAAACAGACGGCGGCGAACAGCCCATTCTCCCGGCTGCCGGTGTTCGCCGCAGGCCCCGACGATATCAAGGGGTTTGTCCTCAAGGACGAGCTGCTCGCCAGTTCCGAGGACGCAGCGGATGGTGGCGAGCTGACTACGCTACTGCGAGAAACCGTCGCGGTGCCCGAATCGATGAATCTGGTGCGGTTGATGAATATTTTCCTCGAAAACAAGGTGCACATGGCGATCGTGGTCGACGAGTACGGCGGCACCCGCGGACTGGTGACCCTCGAGGATGTGATGGAGACGCTGCTCGGTATGGAAATTGTCGACGAAATGGACAACGTTACCGACATGCAGGAGTTGGCGCGCAAGCAGTGGAGGAAAAGATCCAAGGTGCTAGGGGTGGATGTTCCTGAAAAAGAGCGCGCAGACTAGTGCCCGGGGAGATGCACGGAAGGTAAAAGAAGAAGCTTTGTGGGGGGGCACGGGCCTTTTGTTGTTCAATGGTGGATGTGAGGTTAACGCTCCAGCCGGACGCGAAGCATGCGCCGCAGGTGAAGGCCGAAAGGTACTGCGGGCCCATCTTCATCTTGCGCAACCGCCCGACCGGTACGGTGATGGCGCCGGAGTTGGCAGCCGCTGATCGCGCATGCCGCTTCGCCGCTACAGGGTCCGGGCGATGGCAAGTAGTTCGGGCATGTGCAGGGGGGGCAGGCTTGATGTTGTTTGTGCAGGTGTGTTACGCCTGTATGGGGATTTATTATATTTCTTAGTGACTTATAGCTTGCCATGGGGGTGGTGGCGTGTTAGCGTTGAGTAACTTGAGAAAAAGTTTGTGTCAAAGCTTCCGTAAAGCGCTTGGTTGGCGAGGTGTCAACCCGGTAATAAACACACAGACCCACTTGGGAACTGTGTGTTTTTATTTTGGGGCTATCGGAAACGGCACAACAAACAAAGGTCCCATAAAGGGATCACGGAGAAAAAGATGGCTGAAGGTACAGTGAAGTGGTTTAACGATGCAAAAGGTTTCGGTTTTATTGAGCAGGACAACGGAGCCGATGTTTTTGTACACTTTTCCGCAATTCAGGGGGACGGCTTCAAGTCGCTCGTTGAGGGCGACCGCGTGAGCTTTGACGTTACCCAGGGTCAGAAAGGCCCGCAATCGGAAAACGTGCGCAAGATCTAAACGCATCTTGGTCCGCATAACCAGAGAGCCCCGCGGTTGAAACCGTGGGGCTTTTTTGTGCCTGAGTTCCGAGAGAGGTGAGCGTCCATGACCCGCAAGCCGAACTACAGTTTCGAGAAGCGCCAGAACGACTAGGCGCGTGCGCTTTGATTTGCTGTTGTCTCTTTCTCTGGGGTGACGGGAAGAGCATGGTCTTCGGATGATGGTTTCTCAACAGTGAATAAAAAAGCTCCGCAAGCATGAACTGTTTGCGGAGCTTTTGCGTTTGGGAAAGCTTCAGCGCTGTGTCTAGCGCTCCATGAGGACGCGCAGCATGCGCCGCAGCGGCTCGGCGGCACCCCACAGCAGCTGGTCGCCGCAGGTGAAGGCCGACAGGTACTGCGGTCCCATCTTCATTTTGCGCAGGCGCCCGACCGGCACGGTCAGGGTGCCGGAGATGGCGGCCGGAGTGAGGCGCTTGAGTGAGGCCTCCTTGGTGTTGGGGACCAGCTCGACCCAGTCGTTGTGGCCGGCGATCAGCGCCTCGATCTCGTCCATCGGTACGTCTTTATTCAGCTTGATGGTCAGCGCCTGGCTGTGGCTGCGCATCGCGCCAATGCGTACGCAGAGGCCGTCGATCGGGATATCCTGTGCGCTGCCGAGGATCTTGTTGGTCTCGACGTGCCCCTTCCACTCCTCGCGGCTCTGACCGTCTTCGACCTCGCGGTCGATCCATGGCAGCAGGCTGCCGGCGAGCGGGTAGCCGAAGTTGTCGGTCGGGATGCTGCCGCCGTTAAGCTCGGCGGTGACCTTCTTGTCAATTTCAAGGATCGCCGAGCCGGGGGTGGCGAGTTCCTTGGCGACCGAGGCGTTGAGGTGCCCCATCTGCGCAAGCAGCTCGCGCATGTTCGGCGCACCGGCGCCGGAGGCAGCCTGGTAGGTCATGGAGGTCATCCACTCGACCAGCCCGGCCTCGAACAGCCCGCCGAGGCCCATGAGCATCAGGCTGACGGTGCAGTTGCCGCCGATGAAATCCTTGGTTCCCTTGGCGAGGGCCGCGTCGATCACCTTGCGGTTGACCGGGTCGAGGATGATGACGGCTTTGTCGTCCATGCGCAGCGTGCTGGCGGCGTCGATCCAGTAGCCGTCCCAGCCGGCTTTGCGCAGCTCGGGGTGCACCGCCTTGGTGTAGTCGCCTCCCTGGCAGGTAATGATCACGTCGAGCTGTTTCAGTGCCTCGATGTCCGAGGCGTCTTTGAGCTTTTCGTTGCCCATCGGGGCGTCCTGCCCGGCCTGGGAGGTGGAGAAAAACACCGGCTCGATACCGGCGAAATCGTTTTCTTCCTGCATGCGTTGCATGAGCACGGAGCCAACCATGCCCCGCCATCCGACGAGTCCGACTTTCATCTTTTTATCCTTTACTGAAAATACGGATTGGCTTCCCACAGAGTAATTGTTTATCCGTGAAGGCTACCCAATCCAAAAAAAATCTAAAATCGCTTGCCTCACGCGAAGGCGCAAAGCCGCAAAGGAAAGCAAATCAAACCGATCAAGGGGTTTCTTGGCGTCTTTGCGGCTTGGCGTGAGACAGCTTTTGTCTTTTGCCTTGCCTTTTACACGATCGTCACAACAGGAACCATGTCGCAAGCGCTGAGAACTATACCCGAGCGGCACAGATATTTAAACCCCTAATCCGCGAACTTTACCCGGTAACTAGCTGATGATGGGCCCTATTTCTGTGCTTTGACGATCACCTCGTGGATCGCCTCGGCCATCAGTCGGTAGCCGGCACCGTTGGGGTGGATGGTGTCGCTCTTGTAGTCGCGGTCGGTGAGCAGGTCGGCGACGATGTTGCCTTCATAGGGAATCTTGAGTGCTTCGGAGAGGCGCAGGTAGTCGGGATGGGTGTCGACCAGCAGTCCGAGCTGGGGGACCCCGACCAGTATGACGTCGGCACCCGAATTGCGGATCAGCTCGATCATTTTGCTCAGGTTGTCGAAGAGCCTTTTCTGGCTCTGACGGCGCAGGAAGTCGTTGCCCCCTTCGCAGAGGATCACCAGCTGCGGCTGGTACTCTTCTAGTACTTTTGGCAGGCGTTTCAGGCCGCCGCTGGTGGTTTCGCCCGGGATGCCGGCGTTGACGACCGGGGTTCCCAGCAACTCGGCGAGCACGTCGGGGTAGGACTGCCCCTTGCCGGCACCGGTGCCGTGGGTGAGGCTGTCCCCGAAGGCGACGATCGTCGATTCGGGGGTGATGGCGGCGATCGTTGGTGCTTTTTCGCAGGCGCTCAGTCCGCCAAGGAGCAGGAGGCCCAACAGGGTCAGGCGTAGGGCGAAACGTGTCATTGGTGCGACTCCTCAAGTAGTTGTTCTGCCGGAGTATAGGGAAGGTTGAACGCTTGCGCAACGGATTGGTAGCAGATCTGCCCTGCGACGATGTTGAGTCCCTCGCGGATTGTGCTATCGCTACGGGCGGCCTGGCGCCAGCCGAGGTTGGCGATGGTGAGTACGTAGGGGAGGGTGGCATTGGTCAGTGCGATGGTCGAGGTCAGTGGTACGGCGCCAGGCATATTGGCGACGCTGTAGTGAACGATGCCGTCGACTTCATAGACCGGGTCATGGTGCGTGGTGGGATGCGAGGTCTCGAAGCAGCCCCCCTGGTCGATGGCGACATCGACCAGCACCGCCCCGGGGCGGAGATCGGTGAGCATGGCGCGGGTGATCAGCTTGGGGGCCTTGGCGCCGTGGATCAGCACCGCGCCGATGATCACATCGGCATTGCGGGCGAGTTCGCGGACCGTCTCCGGGTTCGACATCAGCGGGAAGCAGTTCTTCGGCATGGTCTCGGAGAGGTAGCGCAGCCGGGCGAGGCTGGTGTCGAGCAGGTAGACCTTGGCACCAAGGCCGCAGGCCATGCGCGCCGCCTCGGTGCCGACGACACCGCCGCCGAGAACCAGTACGGTTGCCGGTTCCACTCCGGTGACGCCACCGAGCAGGATGCCGCGTCCCCCCTGGGAGCGTTCGAGATACTTGGCCGCCTCCTGGGCGGCCATGCGACCGGCCACTTCCGACATCGGGGTGAGTAGCGGCA
>PKUI01000162.1 GCA_002869605.1 Desulfuromonas sp.
AATTTCGGGGCGGAAAGCGCACGATGAGCGGGATGTCGTCTCGGTGGTGCAGGACTTTGTCGAGACTTCCCGTGATGGCCTAAGCCTGTGTAGGGGGGAAATATAAAAGGCCGGTGGGGAACCACCGGCCTTTTGTGTGAAGTGAATGCTCTTTTAGCCCTGGGCCTGGACCGCAGTGATGGCGGAGACCGAGACGATGTCGTCGACCGAGCAGCCGCGCGACAGATCGTTGACCGGCTTGGCGAGCCCCTGGATGATCGGGCCGACGGCCTCGGCACCGGCGACGCGCTCGACCAGCTTGTAGCCGATGTTGCCGGCGTCGAGGTCGGGGAAGATCAGGGTGTTGGCCTTGCCGGCCACTGCGGAACCGGGGGCCTTTTTCTCGCCGACATTGGGAAGCAGGGCGGCATCGGCCTGTAGTTCGCCGTCGATCTGCAGGTTGGGGTCCATTCCCTTGGCGATCTCGAGCGCCTTGAGGACCTTGTCGATGTCTGAGTGTTTGGCGCTCCCCTTGGTGGAGAAGGAGAGCATCGCCACGCGTGCGTCGACACCGAGGAAGCTCTTGCAGCTGCTGGCGGTCGAAACCGCGATTTCTGCCAGGGCCTGGGCGTCAGGGTTGGGGTTGACGGCACAGTCGGCGAAACAGAGAACCCCGTTTTCCCCGAAGTCGGGGTTCTTGGTGACCATCAGGAATACCGAGGAGACGGTTTTCATTCCCGGTGCGGTGCCAATCACCTGAAACGCGGCACGCAGCACGTCGCCGGTGGTATTGAAGGCTCCGGCCACGGCTCCGCCGGCATCTCCCTTGTGCACCATCATCGAGCCGAAGTAGAGGTTGTCCTCGCCGGTCAGCAGCTCCTTGGCCTGTTCGGCTGTCAGCCCTTTCTTTTCGCGCAGTTTCACCAGCTCGGCGACATATCCGTCAAGCTGGGGAGCACTATTAGGGTCGAGCAGGGTCACGCCGTCGAGAGAGACGCCGAGTTCAGCCGCCTTGGCGGTGAGACTATCGACATTGCCGAGCAGGGTGACATTGGCCAGCCCTTCGGCGACAATCTGCGCCGAGGCCTCGACCATGCGGTCGTCGTACCCCTCGGGCAGGACCACCATCTGCTTGTTCTGCTTGGCTTTCGCCTTGATTTGATCAACGAGACTCATCGTCACCTCCTTGTGAGTATAAATGTAATACAGTGTTTTATTTTTAAGAGAATCTTTTATACCGGATGATACGCAGCGGGTCAACCGTTTCCCGCACACTGTTTCCTGTGGCGATTGCGCTATTTCCTATTCTTTCGGGATGTGTATAATAAGATGCCAAGAACATTGGCTTTTTACTTTATTGTGGCTATGACGACACAACGATTTAACGATAACCGGCTCGCCTGGTTCCTGCTCCTCTCGCTGCTGCTGCACCTGCTCGGAGTTGTTTCCACGCGTCAGGTCGATCTGTTCCCCGCTTCCGAGGAGGTGCCGGTTTACGTCGAGATGCGGGAAGAGCCACGCGCCCGCGAACTCGACCTCCCGGAGTTGCCGGATCAATCGCGAACCGAGCCGGCCAAACGTCTTGGTGCACAAGACCGGGTGGCGCCGAAGGAGACCGCCCCGCGCGGCAGTGCTGCCGAGGATACCGCGCCTCCACCGAGTACCGCGTCACAACCGAGCCCGGCGCAGAAACCCTCGGCGGACTCGTCCACGTCGCCCTCAGAGTCGGTGCAGCGCACCCTCGACGGTCGTCCCATTCCCAGACCAAGCCCCGAGGCAAAACCTCTGCCCCGTTTCGATCCCAGCCAGCTCAGCGCCGCAGCGCAGGTGGCGGCCGCCCGGGTCGCCGAAGACTGGCGCACCAAGTACCGTGAAGAGGTTGAAGAGGGGGACACGGTCTGGCTCGATACCGAAAAGGATCTGCTGGTCTCTTTCTTTCAGCGTCTGCGCGACCATGTCTACCTGGTTTGGAATTACCCTACGGAAGCGATTCAGAAAGGGCAGCAGGGGACCTGCCTGCTGCGTATTACCTTCAACCGGGACGGTACCCTGGCGCGCCGTCCCGAGGTACGCGAGAGCAGCGGTTGGCCGTTACTCGACCTCGAGGCGGTTGAGGCCGTGGTTAAGGCGGCTCCGTTCGGAGCGTTGCCGCGTGCTTATCCGGACGATACCCTGAGCGTGTTTGCATTCTTCCAGTATGAACTGGCAGGAAGAAGTATTTACTGAGTCGGCTCGCAACACCCCTTATCTGGTAGAAACTATCCCTAGAAAACTGCCCGAATCTGTGTATAACTGTTCAGGTCGTTTCGACATTGTGCCCACCCCCCTCAGCCTGGAGGACGCCATGCCGATATCTCCCCCCGCTGAACAGTTGCTTGAACTCCCCGAAATGAACCTGATGGAACTGTACGGTCGCCTGCGCAGTCTGACCGATGCTGCCGGCTTTAGCGGGACCCTGCCGGCGATTTGGCAGTGCTCCGATGAGAGCCAGGCGATCAAGAAAGCGCTGTTCGGTTATGCGTACAACTCTCCCTCTTTCAATCTTGGACGGGTCGGGGCTCTGCTCGATCCAACCCGCCTGGCGACCGCTGCACACCATGGGCACGACCTGGTGGTCGTCGGTGGCAGCCATATCGGTGCTGACGAGCGCAACGGCATCGGCTACATTGAGCGGGTGCATGGGCAGGTCGCACCGTGCTGCGGAATGCTGCGGCGCATGCTCGAGGAGTATCTGCAGGTCTACCGCAGGGCATCTCAGCTGATCAAGGTGTTTCGGGTGGCTGGCCCGGTCAAGGTCGAGGTGCCGTACAAGTATTTGTTTCGTAAGCCGGTCGGCGAGACGGTACGACTGCAGTTGCATCTTGAGCGGTTGGTGGATGGCGAAGCCCTCGGTGAGGGCTCGCTGGGGAAAGTCTATCGACTGCACCCCGAGTTGAGCGAAGCGCTGTCGGAACATCTTCCCGAGCTGGGCAGTACGCCAACCCCGATCGGTCCGCTGCTGCGTCCTCAGCTTTTCAGCTTCAGCAAGGTGATCGATGCGGAGAGCCGTGAGCCGAAACAGATGCTCGAAGCCTCGGTAGCCGAGTTTCTGCCCGAGATCGTTACCGCGCGCTACCCCCATCGGCGGCTGTGCGATGTGCATACCTGGCGCCAGTTTCACCGCATCGCCTCCTATATTACCGACGCCTTTGATGGTAGCGGACGTAACATCTTCGTGCTCGCCGGGCTGACCATCGATTACAGTATCCGTCGCAACACCTTCGTGCCGCAGTTTGGATTCTGGATGGAGCAGGGGCGGGCACTGGAGGCTCGTTACTACAACCCGGAGCAGGTTCACGCATTGCTCGGGGAGCAGAAGATCTACCGCCCTCCGGTAACCTTTCTGGAGTATGCCGGGATCAGCTAGAGACCGGCTGGCAGGTGCAACGTAAAACGGGGGACGGTATCTGTACCGTCCCCCGTTGACTGTTGGTAGCCTGATTGCAATATCAGTTCTGCTTGGCGAAGCCGTCGGTTTCGATTTCCGGTTTGAGGTCACGCATCGGGTTGGGACGGTTGAGCCACTTGTTGTGCAGGTAGAAGAGCAGGGTGAAGCCGCCGACGGCGATGTTCAGGTCACACCAGACGGTCACCGCGGTGGTGCCGAGGATCATCAGCAGTTCGCGGTTGGTGACGAAGATCTGTTCGTCATCATGGCGGGAGAAGAACTGTTTGAGCATTGCCGAGCGGTGCTTGGCCCATTGCTTGCCGTATAGACGCATCGGCTTGAAGTCGAACACGTCATAGCCGACCTTGAACAGCACCCCGACGAAGACCGCCTTGGGGATCAGGTTGATCCAGTCCTGAAACAATACCATCTCGATCAGTACGAAGACGCCGACCATAATCCCGGAGAGACGCAGCGTGGCGTTTTCCTTGAGCATCAGCACCGAGCGGATGGTCGCCTGCGCGCCCGGGATGCCGCCGACGAAGGCAACCAGGCTGTTGCCGACCCCCTGGGCCATCAGCTCCCGGTTGCGGCCGGTACGTTCGCCGCTCATGCGGTCGACCACCAGCGAGGTGAGCAGGGTGTCGAGGTAGCAGAGCAGCGCCAGCTGCAGGGCGAAGGGGAGGGCCGCGGCGAATAGCGCGCCCGACCAGTGGCTCGGGACCTGCCCCTTGAGCATGACGGTGAATTCCTGCAGGGAGGAGAAGCCGCCGTTTAAGGTGACGTGCTCGATGGGGAAGTTCATGCCGTTGCTGATGCCGGTCATGATGATGATCGCCAGCAGCGTCGAGGGGAGGAAGCGGGTCAGCGGGCCGACGATTCTGCGGGTCAGCGGGGCGAGCAGGAAGATCAGCAGCAGGGTGCCGACCGCGATGGCCAGGTTTTGCCATTGCGGGCCGGCGAGGGCAGTTTTGCCGGCCCAGCCCATCAGCACGTCGGCCTGGTCAACCCAGATCAGCAGTGCGATGCCGCTCATGAAGCCGGAAACGACCACGTTCGGAACCAGGGCAATAAAGCGTCCCAGTTTCAGTACCGCCATCAGTAACAGCAGCACGCCACACAGCACCACCACCACGTTGACGAATTGATGTGCCTGGACGCCGAGGCCGAGCGTGGTGAACTGTTCATGGGTGAAGGCGACCACCACCGCGCTTACCGCGCTCATCGGCGCGGTCGGGCCGGAACATTGCACCCGCGTACCACCCAGGCAGGCGGTCACGAAGGCGATGATGCCGGCCGAGATCATCCCCGCGAAAGCGCCGCGGCCCGAGAGGATGCCGAGGGCTGCACCGAGGCTCAGGGCGATGAAGCTGACGGTGAGGCCGATGATAACGTTTTGCAGTATCTCCGCGACCGAGATGCGCTCGGATGGGATTTCCTGGGGGCTACTGCTGGTACGGGTGTGCATCGTCTATTCAACTCCTGCCGGGGTAGGGTGAATGATAACGGTCCTGCAACTTAGGAGGCGGCGATCAGGCCCATTCGCTGTTTAACCTGCCGTAGTGCAGCGAAGATCGTCTCACGGCTCTGTTCCTGGTGGATGGAGGCGCGAAACTTTGCGTCGTTCAAGGCAAAGCCGAGCATTGACAGCAGGTGCAGGTGGTCGCGCAGGCTTGGGCTGAGTACACAGAAGAGGGCTTTGACCGGTTTTCCATCCAGCGCATTAAAGTCGACGGGGTGTTCGAGGAACGCCAGGGTGACGGTCGGTTGGGGGGTGTGCAGCAGGCCCGGATTGCGGGGGTGAGGGAGGGCTATGCCGTCACCGAGGCCGGTCGAGGCAATCTTTTCACGCGCAATCAGCACCCGCAGCAGGTAGTCGCAGTCGAGCCCCTCGGGCAGGCGCAGGTTGTTGACCAGGTTGCCGAGCACCTCGTTGCGGGAGCGCCCCTCGAGGCGGTAGATGACGCCCCCCTCGTTCAGGGCGCCCGAGAGACGCGGCAACGGGCGCGCTTCGGACTCCGGCTCGAGGAAGGCCTCTGGCAGGATCCCCATGCGCCTCGAGGTTGCCCATTCGAGCAGTTCCGCCTGGTTGAAGCGGTGCTGGTTGCTGACCCGGTAGACCGGAATCAGTCCCTGCTTGATCCAGCGGTAGATCGATTTTTCCGAGACGCTCAAGAGGCGCGCCGCGTCCTTGACCGATAGGTTCATCTGACCTCTCCTGTCATCTGGTAAAACAATAGGACATTTTTGGACATCAAGTCAAATAAAAGGACATTTTGTCGCATGGGTGTGCGTGAAAGGTGGCTTCAGATAACGGGTTTTTCTCATTAGGTGGGTTTTTAAATATTAGAATGCCGTTTGTCGCATGTTGGGGAGCTGCTTGCGCAGGTAGTCCGCTCCGAGTGTTTCCTGGCCGAGGGTATGGAGGACGGCTTGGGTGGGGCTTGTCGCCCACGATATGGAATGTCAGCACGATCGTGAGGACTATTAGCCTCTACCGTTTATCCTGCATATCGGTGTCGACAGGCAGATCTTTTGCGCAGCGTGTCAACCTTGGGGCGTGGTACTCGTCAAAGAGGAAAACCCCATAAGGAGGAACAATTGAATAACGTAATGAAATGGTTGGCAATGGGAATGGTTCTGAGTTTGCTCGTCACGACGCCGGTGTGGGCTCGGGGCGGTAACGGTGGTGGCAATGGTGGTGGTAACGGCGGTGGTAGCAGCGAAAGTGGTGGTTCCGGTGGTGGCAACGGTGGTTCCGATGGTTCCGGCGGAGATGGTGGTGGCAACGGCGGATCCGGCGGCAGCGAGATGGGCGGCGCAAATGCTCAGGCTCAGACCGAGATGCAGGAGCAGGCGCGTCATCGCTATCGCTATGACCAGGAGGAGAACCAGCAGCTCGAGGAGACCCCGGTGCAGTTACGCGAGCATCTGCGCGACCCGTTGAACGACGAGGAAATGGACGGCGAGATGGACGACGAGTCTTCCCCCGCGAGTTAATTAAACCAGAGCGATGGTTTTGAAAACCAAAAGGCGCCCCAAACGGGGCGCCTTTTTTATGCGTCTATTTCGGAGGCAAGGGCAATTTATTCGGGACTCGCATACGGGGTGTAGGACGTCATCAGGGCACAGTAAATCGATCATGCGTTGTGTATCATTGGTGCGCTCTGAGTGCCTGCGAGGTTTTGAACTGAAAGGGATTTCGTAATTTTGCCGGTTTCGGACTTGCAAACAGTTTGATTGGAGATATTTTATCTTATGTGGGATGCGTTTCCGGCGTTCCATTTTTCCTTTACAGATGTGGTTTCTCTGTCCCCCTGCCGAGAACGGTTTGTAGCGTCAGGAGGACGCATGGACATGAACATAACGCAGCGAGAGAGGAATAACTTCCAACGACGGATCAAGACAGGAGAACAACAATGTATCGTGAGCTGAGTGAAGCCGGGGTTGACACATGGTATTCCAGGGCGGAGCAGGAGGGGGTCGATGAGCTTGAGTCGGTTCTTGAAAGTGACTTCCTCAGTTATCTCCACCCGGAGGTGATCGCGAACATGAAGCGCCTCATCGCTCTGCATAGAGCGCAGCGCGAGTAGACTGCACGTTTTTCGTCGCCGCAGGAGCGTACTGGTACGCAATGGCCTAAGATAAAAAAGGCGTCCCCGTTAATCGGGGGCGCCTTTTTGCGTGATTATTCCGGCTGCCAGCGCAGTTTCGGTTTGCGCGCTGCGGTAGTTTCGTCGAGGCGCCGCAGGCGGGTTTTCTGCGGGGCCGAGGTGAGCAGCTCCGGTTGTTCCTCAGCCTCTGCGGCGATGGCCAGCAAAGCATCGCAGAACTCGTCGAGGACTTCCATGCATTCGGTCTCGGTCGGCTCGATCATGATCGCGCCGTGCACCACCAGCGGGAAGTAGACGGTCGGCGGATGGTAGCCGTAGTCGATCAGACGCTTGGCCAGATCGAGGGTCTTGCAGCCGCCACCGAGGTCCTTGTCGGAAAACACCACCTCGTGCAGGGAGCGGTTCTTGTAGGGGAGATGAAAGCGCTCTTCGAGGCGGGCGCGGACGTAGTTGGCGTTGAGCACCGCCAGCTCGCTCGCTCTCTTCAACCCTTCCGGTCCCATGGCGAGGATGTAGGCGAAGGCCCGCACCATGATGCCGAAGTGGCCGTGGAAGGCCTTGAGGCGACCGATCGACTGGGGACGGTCAAAGTCGAGGTTGTAGCTGTCACCGTCCTTGACCACCACCGGCACCGGCAGAAACGGCGTGAGCGCTTCGCTGACGCCGACCGGGCCGGAACCGGGGCCGCCGCCGCCGTGCGGGGTGGCGAAGGTCTTATGCAGGTTGAAGTGCATCACGTCGATACCCATGTCGCCAGGCCGTGCAATCCCCATCAGGGCGTTGAGATTTGCACCGTCGCAGTAGACCAGGCCCCCCTGGGCATGTACCGTCTCGCAGATCTGCTGGATATGGCTCTCGAACAGGCCGAGGGTGTTGGGATTGGTGACCATCAGCGCCGCGACCTCGTCATTCATATGCGCACGGACCTCTTCGGCGCTTAAGACCCCCTTCTCGTCGGTGACGATCGGTACCACCTCGTAGCCGGCCAGCGCGGCCGTAGCCGGATTGGTGCCGTGGGCGGTGTCGGGGATCAGCACCTTTCGGCGCGGCTCTCCCTGAGCCTCGTGCCAGGCGCGGATCACCAGCATCCCGGTCAGTTCACCGTGGGCGCCGGCCGCAGGTTGCAGGGTGATGCCGGGAAATCCGGAGATCTCGGCAAGCGCTTCCTGCAGGCGGTACATCAGCTCCAGCGGCCCCTGGGTGAGGTGCTGGGGGGCGTGGGGGTGGCTGAAGGCGAAGCCGGGCAGACGTGCGACGCTCTCGTTGATCTTGGGGTTGTACTTCATGGTACAGCTCCCCAGTGGGTAGAGCCCCGAGTCGACGCCGTAGTTCCAGGTCGAAAGGCGCGTGAAGTGGCGTACCACGTCGATCTCCGAGAGCTCAGGGAAATCGTGAATCTCGTCGCGCGCCAGTTCGGCGGGGAGTTTGGCCTGCGGCACGTCAAGCGCCGGCAGGCTGTAGCCGACCCGGCCCGGGTCGGAGTGCTCGAACAGCAGCTTCTCGTTGAGGGTCAGTCCGCGGGTTCCGACCGGCTTCATGCGGCACCTCCCTTCAGGGCCGCCACCAGGCGGTCGATGTCGGCGCGGCTGTGGGTCTCGGTGACGCAGACCAGCAGCGCGTTGGGTCTGTCGGGGAAATAGCGTGAGAGTGGTATCCCGGCGAGGATATCCTGCTCTTCGAGTTTGGCGAGCAGCTGTTCGGCATCCTGCGGGCACTCGACCACGAACTCGTTGAAGGTGGCGGCGTCGTGGGCCAGGGCGAAGCCGGGCAGGGCGGTGATCGCCTCCCTGGCGTAGCTCGCCTTGGCGAAGTTCTGTTGTGCCACCTCCCTGAGCCCCTGCTTGCCGAGCAGCGCCATGTAGATGGTGGCGGTCAGCGCACAGAGCCCCTGGTTGGAGCAGATGTTGGAGGTCGCCTTCTCGCGGCGGATGTGCTGCTCGCGGGTCGCCAGGGTCAGCACGAAGCCGCGCTCCCCCGCCTGATCGACAGTTTCACCGACCAGGCGTCCGGGCATCGAACGCACATCCTTCTGCCGGGC
>PKUI01000150.1 GCA_002869605.1 Desulfuromonas sp.
CAGGGAATCGGACTCGACCTGCAGACGCTTGGGTTTGATGAGGTCTCGCCAGTTTTTATACATTCATATCCTCCCGGATAAATGTTTACCTAATCGAAATACCGTCAATTACTTCGAGTAGAGTTCGACCACCAGCTGCTCGTTGAACTCAGGCGTGGTCATCTCCGCACGAACCGGCAGGGCCTTAAGGGTGCCCTTGTAATTGTCGCGCTCGAGCTCAAGCCAGGAAGGAACACCACGACGACCGGCGCCTTCGAGCGCTTCGTTGACGCGCACGATCTTGCGGCTCTTTTCACGCAGTTCAATCACATCCCCGGGACGGACCATGAAGGAAGGGATGTTAACCTTGCGGCCATTGACGGTGAAATGTGAATGACGAACCAGCTGACGAGCCTCAGTCCGAGAAACCCCGAATCCGAGACGGTAAACGACGCTGTCGAGGCGACGCTCAAGAATCACCAGCAGATTTTCACCCGTAACACCCTTCATGCGGTCGGCGCGCTTGAAGTAGGAACGGAACTGCTTTTCCTGCAGACCGTAGGTACGCTTCAGACGCTGCTTCTCGCGCAGCTGGGTTCCGTAATCAGAAACCTTGATGCGACCCTGGCCGTGCTGGCCGGGCGCGTAGTTACGCCTTTCAACGGCGCACTTATCGGTATAGCAACGATCGCCCTTGAGGAACAGTTTCATGTTCTCTCTTCTGCACATGCGGCAGACGGGACCAGTATAACGTGACAAGGTAAGCCTCCTTTATCCTCTAAACTCTTCTACGCTTGGGGGGACGACAGCCGTTATGAGGAATCGGCGTGACATCCTTGATCAGGGTGACCGTCAGACCGGCAGCGGCAAGTGCACGCAGCGCAGACTCACGACCGGAACCCGGCCCCTTGACCATAACTTCGACATTCCGCAAACCATGCTCTTTAGCCTTGTTGGCTGCGTCCTCGGCTGCCATCTGGGCAGCGAACGGGGTGCTTTTACGCGATCCCTTGAAGCCCTTCGACCCGGCAGTGCACCAGGAGATGACATTACCGTTGATATCGCTGATGGTAATGATGGTGTTATTAAAGGTAGCCTGAATATGAGCAACGCCGTTGACGACGTTTTTCTTTTCACGACTCTTTCTGACCGTTTTTTTACCCGGCTTTGCCATGATTCCTCCGCTTTACTTCTTCTTGCCAGCCACGGTCTTACGCGGCCCCTTACGGGTACGGGAATTATTCTTGGTATTCTGTCCGCGAGCAGGCAAACCACGACGGTGGCGCAGACCACGATAACAGCCAAGTTCCATCAGACGCTTGATGTTCATGGTTACTTCACGACGAAGATCACCCTCGACCTTGTGCTCACGGTCGATAACTTCACGAATCTTACCGACTTCCGACTCGCTCAGATCATCCGTACGGATGCTGAAATCGACGCCAGCCTCGGTCAAAATTTTCTCCGCAGACGTCGAACCGATCCCATAAATATAGGTCAGAGCTACGACTACCCTTTTGTTTCTCGGTAAATCAATACCAGCGATACGTGCCAATGTCCGTCCTCCTGAACCCGTTAACCTTGTTTCTGTTTATGCTTGGGATTCTCACAGATGACCCGGACGATCCCCTTGCGTCGAATGACCTTGCACTTGTCACACATTTGTTTGACCGAAGCCCTTACTTTCATCTTCTCAATCCTCGTCTGGTTAGCGGCCCGCGTGAAGAATTAAACCTTGGTCAGAATCTCCGGACCATTGCGGGTTATCGCTACAGTATGTTCATAATGTGCCGAGGGGCGACCATCTTCGGTCACCGCCGTCCAACCATCACCGAGCACCTTTACACCATGCAACCCGGCATTGATCATCGGTTCAATCGCCAGCGTCATGCCCTCTTTGAGCTTGGCACCCTGGCCCTTTACCCCAAAGTTGGGGATCTGCGGCGACTCATGTAGCGCACGACCGATGCCATGGCCCACAAATTCGCGCACAACGCTGAAACCAGCGATCTCAACATGTTGCTGTACCGCCGCGCCGATATCTGAAACCCGCCCACCGACCTGAGCAGCCTCAATCGCGAGGGCGAGAGACTCTTCGGTCACTTTCATCAGGCGCTGCTTCTCCTCATCAACTTCACCGACCGAAACGGTAAACGCTGAATCACCATAAAAACCATCAATGATCAGCCCGAAGTCGATGCTCAGAATGTCGCCATTGTGTAGCGGGGTGCGATCCGGAAAACCATGCACCACCTTTTCGTTCGGCGAAGCACAAATCGTGTACGGAAAGCCGCCGTACCCTTTAAATGCTGGTTTCGCCTTACGCTTGCGACATTCCTTTTCGGCCAACTCGTCAAGCTCAGCCGTGGTAATCCCGGGAGCCACCTTCTCTTTGAGCAGCTCAAGGATTTCACCGACCATACGGCCAGCTATACGCATCCGGTCGATTTCCTGACCGGACTTAACCACAATCACCTCAAGCGACCTTGAGGATGTTCAGAATCTCAGCTCTTACGATGTCGATTTCAGCCATCCCGTCGGCCATGAACAGCAGGCCAACTTCGCTGTAATAATCAATAAGCGGCGAAGTTTGATCTACATAAACCTGAAGGCGGTTACGAATGGTCCCCTCCTGGTCATCATCCCGCTGAAACAGTTCGCCGCCACAATCGCATTGTTTCTCAACCTGCGGCGGATCAAACTTGACATGGTAACCACGCCCGCACTCACGGCAGGTACGGCGACCGGTGAGACGCTCAACCAAGGCCTCGGTGTCGACCTCCAGAGAGATCACCGCATCCAGATCCTTGTCCAGTTCCTTGAGCGACTGCTGCAATGCATCAGCCTGAGGAACCGTCCGCGGGAATCCATCAAGAATAAACCCTGCGCCGCAGTCCGCTTCACGTAAACGATCCTGCACGATCCCGACGACTACTGCATCCGGGACCAGAGCACCGGCATCCATGTATTCTTTTGCCTTGACGCCGAGAGGGGTACCGTCTTTCACGGCAGCGCGTAAAATATCCCCCGTCGAGATCTGGGGGATATCAAAACGCTCTGTCAAAAACTTAGCCTGGGTTCCCTTACCGGCCCCCGGGGGGCCAAGAAGTATCAGTTTCATTGCAACATCCGTTAGCTGCGTCGACCCTTGAGGGTGACACCTTGCATAAAGCCCTCATAAGAGCGCGAAATCAAGTGCGCCTCAATCTGACTGGCGGTATCAAGCCCGACACCGACAACAATCAGCAACGACGTACCGCCAAAAAAGAACGGAACGTTGAACTGACCGATCAGGATCGTCGGAAGCACGCAAACCGCAGAGACGTAAATGGCACCGGCAAAGGTTATCCGGGTCAACACCGTGTCGATATACTCGGACGTTGCCTTTCCGGGACGAATTCCGGGAACGTAACCACCCTGTTTCTTCACGTTATCGGCAACGTCAACCGGGTTGAACGTAATAGCCGTGTAGAAATAACAGAAGAAAATGATAAAGGCAATATAAAAAACGTTATAAACCCAGTGTGTCGGCGTCATCATTCCAGCAAGCGCCTGCACCCAGGGTACGTCAACGAAATTAGCCACCGTCGCCGGGAACATGATGATCGAGCTCGCGAAGATCGGTGGGATGACACCGCTCATGTTGACCTTGAGCGGAAGGTGGCTCGTCTGTCCACCCAAAGACCGGCTACCGACCACCCGCTTGGCGTAATGAATCGGGATGCGGCGCTGGGCCCGCTCCATAAAGATAATGAAGGCGATAGCGACGATCATGATAATCATGATGACCAGGAAGGCTCCAACTGACATGGCCCCGGTATTCATCAGGCGATACGTATTCACGAGAGCCGATGGCAGGTTTGCAACGATACCGGCGAAGATGATCAGCGAAATGCCGTTGCCAATACCACGCTCGGTGATCTGCTCACCCAACCACATGATAAAAGCGGTTCCTGCAGTCAGGGTGATCACCGTCAAGATGACAAACCCAGGGCCGGGATTGGCAACCACCGGAACGCCCCCCGGACCAACCATGGTCTGAAGACCTACAGCGATACCTGTACCCTGAACCACTGACAACACAACGGTCCCGTATCGGGTCCACTGTGTAATCTTCTTACGTCCCTGCTCGCCTTCCTTCGACATCCGCTCTACCGGCTCAAAGACCACAGTCAACAACTGCAGAATAATCGAAGCACTAATGTAGGGCATGATACCGAGGGCGAACACGGTCATGCGCTCAAGAGCTCCACCGGTAAAAGCACTCACGAGCCCGAGCAGATTACCTTCCTGCCCCTGGAAGAATTGGCCGATGACCGTCGCATCGACCCCGGGTACGGGTACATGACACCCGACGCGATACACAGCCAGCATACCAAGGGTAAACATGACCCGCTTACGCAGTTCGGGAATACTGAAGATGTTTTGCAGGGCCTTGAGCACCTTAGATCACCTCGGCTTTACCGCCAGCCTTCTCGATCTTCTCGATGGCCGACTTGCTGAACTTGTGGGCACGCACGGTCAGGGACTTGGTCAGCTCCCCGTCGCCAAGAATCTTGACGCCATCGTTAAGCTTCTTGACCAGGCCGGCCTTGCCGAGTGCCTCGAGATCCACAACGCTGTCTGCGTCGAAAGCCTCAAGGTCCTGAACCTTGATCAGAACATAGACCTTCTTGTTCATGCTGTAGAAGCCACGCTTCGGCAGGCGACGCTGCAGGGGCATCTGCCCCCCTTCGAAACCAGGCTTTACACCACCGCCACTACGTGCGTTCTGGCCTTTATGACCTTTGCCGGACGTCTTGCCAGTGCCGGAGCCTGGGCCGCGACCGATACGCTTTCTTGTCTTTGTCGAACCGATTGCCGGTTTGAGATTACTCAGATCCATTATTCTCGTCCTCGGTTACTGTTCCTGAACTTCAACCATGTGAGCGACCTTGGCGATCATACCGCGCATTTCAGGGGTATCCTGAACGGTCACCGTCTTATGCAGGCGGGTCAGACCCAGCCCCTGCAGGACTTTTGTGAAGTATTTTTTACGACCGATACCGCTCCGGCGGAGGGTTACCTTGATCTCGGCTGCCATGGATAGTCTCCGTTACTCTTGCTCAGAAGCGTTTGCGCTCATACCGCGACGGGCGAGCATTTCTTCAGGGCTCTTCAATTGGCTCAGCGCATTGAGCGTCGCCTTGACCACGTTGTGCGGGTTATTCGAGCCGAGGGTCTTGGCCAGAATGTTGCCGACACCTGCCGATTCGAGAATCGCACGTACCGGACCGCCCGCGATAACACCGGTACCTTCGGAAGCCGGCTTCAAAAGCACCTTACCGGCACCGTATTTACCAAGCACGTCGAAGGGGATGGTGCGACCCTGCAGTGGGACATTGATCAGGGTTTTCTTCGCCTGTTCGACACCCTTACGGATAGCCTCCGGAACCTCTTTGGCCTTACCCAGGCCACAGCCTACGCGGCCATTTCCATCACCTACGACCACAAGTGCCGAAAAGCTGAAACGGCGACCACCCTTGACCACTTTTGCGTTACGGTTGATATGGATAACGCGATCGGTCAATTCCATCTCATTCGAGTCGTTGCGCTGCAAAGACATACTCATCACCCCTAGAAAGACAGGCCGGCTTCGCGAGCAGCATCACCGAGAGCCTTGACACGCCCGTGATACAGAAAGCCGTTGCGGTCGAAAACGACCTGCTTGATATTCTTGCTCAGGGCCTGTTCGGCAATCGCCTTGCCAACGGCCTTGGCTGCTTCAACATTCCCGGTATACTTCACGCCCTGAGTGACTGCCTTCGACATGGTCGAAGCTGCCGCAAGCGTATTACCGTTTACGTCCTCGATAATTTGGGCATAAATATGCTTGCCACTGCGAAAAACGCTCAGCCGGGGCTGCTCTGTCGTTCCGCGAACTTTTTTGCGAACTCTGCGCTTACGCTTCAGTCGCCCGTCCCGTCTCTGTTTCGCGATACTCACTGTTCTATCTCCTTGCCCTAGTTGCGATTATTTCTTACCGGCCTTACCGGCTTTGCGCAGAATCCGCTCATCGGAATAACGAATCCCTTTACCCTTGTAAGGCTCGGGCGGCCGGAAGGAACGGATCTTTGCTGCGGTGGCACCTACAAGCTGCTTATCAATGCCGCGCACCATGACCTTGGTTTGCTTCTCAACCTCGACCGTAATCCCTTCAGGCAGAGGATAATCGATCGGGTGTGAGTAGCCGAGAGAGAGGTTCAGGCTTTTACCGCTGGCCTCAGCACGATAACCGACGCCGGTAATCTCGAGCACACGCTCGAAACCGTTTGTCACCCCTTCAACCATGTTGGCAATCAGGGTACGCGTCAGCCCTTGCATCGAATGGTCCGCCTTGTCGTCGTTCCGACGCTCAACGGTTACCACGTCTGCGGCTACCTTGACATCAACCAACTCAGGCAGCTTCTGGGCGAGTTTGCCCTTGGGCCCCTGTACAGATACCTCGGCGCCGTTCATGGAAATCTTGACACCCGAGGGGATATTTATAGGCAACTTGCCAATACGCGACATCGTTACAACTCCTATTTACCAGACAGTACAGATGACTTCGCCACCGATTTCGGCTTGGCGCGCCGCAGCATCGGCCATGACACCCTGCGAAGTCGAGAGGATGGCGATACCCAGACCGTTCTTGATCGAGGGGATCTCATCCTTGCCGACATAGACTCGGCAACCAGGCTTTGAGACCCGGGTGATATCATGAATGATCGGCAGGTTATTGCCATCGTACTTGAGGTAGATGCGCAAAACCCCCTGCTTGTCATCACTGATGGTTTTGAAATTCTTGATATACCCCTGGTCCTTAAGCACGGTAGCAATTGCTACCTTGACCTTGGACATCGGCATATCGAGTTTCTGATGTTTAGCCGTCCCGGCATTACGAATCCGGGTCAGCAAATCTGCGATAGGATCGGTCATTGACATTATCTAGATCTCCTTCTCGATCTCTACCAGCTCGACTTGATGACGCCGGGGATCTTGCCCTCGGAAGCCAGCTTACGCAGGCAGATCCGGCACATGTCGAATTTACGGTAGTAGGCACGCGGGCGCCCGCAGAGAGGGCAACGATTGTATTCCCTGACC
>PKUI01000029.1 GCA_002869605.1 Desulfuromonas sp.
AGGGCAACAGCGCCGAGGTCAAGATTCATGGTAGCACCAATAACGTAGGCGTTCTCAGTGGCCGTCAGCGAGCTGTTCTGGTTAGCCAAGAAAACCGAGAAATTCTTCATGGCGAACTGCAGACCGCTGGTGAATCCATCACTATTGACTTTGGACCCCATATCGTCGTCCAGCATCGAGAAAACCGTGAATTTTCCGGCCCCCGCCTTGAGATCGGCCAACAGGCCGTTCGACTGGTGGTCAACCGTGGCGTTACCGAAGGCGACATACTGCTGACCGGCACGCAGGTGGAAATTACCGCTGACCAGGTCGATGTGAGCGCGATCCCAATGCTGGGCGAAACGGCCCGAACCATTAGAAGCAGGGCCAGCGGAACCCCAGTTAGCCTCGGTAACGTCAGTACGGAAGGTGACGCTTACGCCGTCGGCGATCGAGAGCTTGCCGCCAATACGCAGGCGCTGATCCGCCCAAGTCATGGTGCTGTTACCGCCAAGGTCCTGGTGCCAACCACGGACACGCATCTCGCCACCAATGCTGAGACGATCTTCGGCGAACGCCGGAGCTACCATTGCTGCGGTCGCCAGCAGGGCAACCAGAACTACAAAAAACTTCTTCATCTTTTTTGCCTCCTGTCATTTTAAATAGGTCCTGCGGCCTCATGCCGCGAGGATCGCTCTGTTTTCGTTGTTAAACGATTCTACGACAGTTCTGCATTAATCTTCTTTTCAGCCTCCGTCCAGTCGGTGAGCGCTGTAGGACGGAGCCAAACCGTGCGCTCTTACCTCTCCTGTCACCTCCTTTTCCAGAGCCTTGGGCCGGTCTTGGCAGAATTTACCTAGAACCGGTAGTCATTCATTTTTCTAAGTGGTTACAATTTCGGTGCCAAATCCTATCGCAATATTACGGCCTTTCCGGCGCGCAATGAAAACCGTGTTATTACGCCACCTTTGGCCCTAACATGCTATTTTTACTATGTGTACGAACTGAACCGCCCCTTGTGGTGATTTCACTACAGTGCTGCAGATGTGCCACATTAAAACAGATTTTCTTTTTTACCTCTGTTGTGCCAGAAATGCAAGCGCTTCTGGCTTTCTTGGCAAACACTACCATGCAGTCGAATTAATCTTTCAACTTTTTGAACGTCTCTACCAATTGCTTTGCCGGCACTAAATAGCCATCCCTTAACACATGCTGTCCATCCAGCATCAGCACCCGCGGAATCGAAACCACCGAGTAGCCCTTCAACACCTGGCCGTCATCGATACAGGTTTTGACGTCTGCCGGCAGATGATGCTTGTCGCGATACGCGGCCACCGCCTGCGGGCTATCCTCGACGAAAATTTCGATGACAGCGACACCCAGCTCTTGCAATTGGGGCAGTGCCTTCTGCAGTTCCTTAGTCTGAGAGGCACAGGAGGGGCACCAGGTTGTACCGATCTTCAGCACCAGGGGCTGCCCCTGGTAATCGGCAAGCCGACAGGTAGCGCCTGCATGGTCCTTCAATGAAAAATCCGGTGCCCATCCCCCGACGATCGCCCACGAGGGTATCGCGAACAGGATGAAGAGCGTCGACAGAAGAACCGCGCGGAGAATATCAGACCGCTTCTCTTTATTTTGGCAACACCGTTTCATAATTCACGAAGTTTAGCAGCATGCGGCTTGGCGTCAAGCCTTGCAGCATCTCACCTTTTCTAAAACGACTAGTTGTCAGTATATTTTTATCGATTTTTGTGTCAACATAAAAACGCATTTTCACAGTAAAAAACGTCTTGTTTTCACGAACATAGACAATATATTGTAAAAAATAACATCGTTTTGCTAATGCCCTTGGCACAACTCGGTCAAAACCCCCCCACTCGATTTCGGGTGCAGAAACGCAATTTTCGTATCATGCGCACCCAAACGTGGGGTCTCATCGATCAAACGAACCCCCTGTTCTTTCAGCCTCGTTAGTGCCGCTTCGAGATCATCGACCTCATAGGCAATGTGATGTGTCCCCTCGCCATTTTTTTCAAGAAACTTGGCCACTGGGGAATTCTCGTCTGTCGGCTCCAGAAGTTCGATACGGCTTTCTCCGACAGCGAGAAACGCCACCCTGACCTTCTGTTCGGCGACCTCTTCGGTCCCTTCGAAGTGCATGCCGAGCACATCGCGATAGAAAGGGATCGCTGCCTCAAGACTCTTTACCGCCACACCGATATGATTGATTTTTTTAGTCATAACTCGACTCCTTGAATTCTCTGTTTAACCTTGATGAGATTTTGATAAAGGGCTTCAGTGGCGTCGGAAGGACTCCAGCAACCTGCGTGCGGCGGCTCCCGGCGTGGTTGATCCTTCGGCAACAGCCTGCTGGAGTGGCACCAACTGTGCTTCGACACGCCGATCCCCCATGAACTGTTCACGCAGGCCGTCCATCACCAGACTCCACATCCAATCGTTGGCCTGCAAGCGCCGTTTTTCTTCGAATTCGCCGCTTTTCGTCATGGCCTCTTTAAACCGCTCGATCGCTTGCCACACCGCATCGATGCCGTCACCATGCAGGGCGCTGATCAACTGTACGGGAACCTGCCAGTTCATGCTTTTCGGCTTGAGCATGTGCAGCGAATTGACATACTGCTGTCTGGCCAGCTCAGCCCTAGGCCGATTGTCCCCTTCCGACTTGTTGATCAGAATGGCGTCGGCGATCTCCATCACACCCCGCTTGATCCCCTGCAACTCGTCACCGGCATTCGGCAGCTGCAACAGCAGGAAGAAGTCGACCATTGAGGCGACGGTGATCTCCGACTGACCGACACCGACGGTTTCGACGATGATCACGTCATAGCCGGCCGCCTCACAAACCAACATGGTTTCACGGGTCTTCCGCGCCACCCCGCCGAGGGTTTCTCCGGCCGGCGAGGGACGGATAAAGGCGTTATGGTCGCGCGACAGCTCTTCCATGCGCGTCTTGTCGCCAAGAATGCTCCCGCCGGAAAGTTGCGAGGAGGGGTCGACCGCAAGGACGGCCACTTTATGCCCCAGTGAGGTGAGGTGCAGCCCGAAGGCTTCGATAAAGGTACTCTTGCCGGCCCCGGGGACTCCGGAGATGCCGATGCGGATGGAGTTGCCACTGGCAGGGAGGAGTTCATCGAGCAGTGTCGTGGCGGCAAGTGAATGGTCGGGGCTGCGGCTCTCAATCAGGGTGATCGCTTTGGCCAGAGCCCTGAGCTGCCCGGAGCGAACCCCGGCTACGATATCCTGGATCTTGATCACGAGCGTCCCTTGAAATGAAAAAGGGCAGGCGTCAGCCTGCCCTTTCGGTTAGCGGTATCTGTCTACTTGCGTTTTTCCTCGATGGCATCGAGGGTCTGGGTCGCCGAGGTAACGATCGGTGTTCCTGGGCCGAAAATCCTGGCCGCACCGGCGGCATTCAAGGCATCGTAGTCCTGACGCGGGATAACCCCGCCGCAGACGATGGCAATATCGTTCGCACCAAGCTTTTTCAGCTCTTCGGCGAGCTGCGGCACCAACGTCTTGTGCCCGGCGGCGAGGCTCGAAACCCCGACCACGTGCACGTCATTCTCGACCGCCATCCGCGCCGCTTCTTCCGGGGTCTGGAACAGCGGTCCGACATCGACGTCAAAGCCGGCGTCGGCGTAGGCGGTCGCCACCACCTTGGCGCCGCGATCATGACCGTCCTGGCCCATCTTGGCCACCAGGATGCGCGGGCGACGCCCCTCGCTGGCCACAAAGGCGTCGATGCGCTTCTTCAGCTCGGCAAAATTGTCGTCGCTCTCGACCACCGCTCCATACGCTCCCGACACGAGTTTGATTTCCGCCTTGTGGCGGCCGAAAACCTTCTCCATGGCGTCGGAGATCTCTCCGACACTGGCCCGCAGGCGGGCCGCCTCGACACACAGGCCGAGCAGGTTCTGGCTGTCATCTTCGCACGCTGCAGTGATCGCGGCAAGCGCCTTCTGGCAGGCCGCCTCGTCGCGCTCGGCGCGCATCTTCTCGAGGCGCGCGATCTGCGACTTGCGCACCGCGGTGTTGTCGACGTCGAGGACCTCGATCTCGTCTTCCTCGGCGAGCTGGTACTTGTTGACCCCGACGATCACGTCGCGGGCGCTGTCGATAGCCGCCTGCTTCTTGGCCGCCGACTCCTCGATACGCAGCTTCGGCATTCCCGACTCGATCGCCTTGGTCATGCCACCGAGCTCTTCGATCTCGTCGAGGATCTTCTGCGCTTCCTCGATCAGTGAAGCGGTCAGCGACTCGACATAGTAGGAGCCGGCGAGCGGATCGACCACGTTGGTCACCCCCGACTCTTCCTGAATAATCAGCTGGGTGTTACGTGCGATGCGCGCCGAGTGGTCGGTCGGCAGGGCAATCGCCTCGTCGAGCGCGTTGGTGTGCAGCGACTGGGTGCCACCGAGCACCGCAGCGAGAGCCTCGAGAGTGGTACGCACCACGTTGTTGTAGGGGTCCTGCTCGGTGAGGCTCCAACCCGAAGTCTGGCAGTGGGTACGCAGCATCAGCGACTTGGGATTCTTGGGGTCGAACTGCTTCATCAGGTGCGACCAGAGATGGCGCGCGGCACGCAGCTTGGCGGCCTCCATGAAGAAGTTCATGCCGATGGCGAAGAAAAACGACAGCCGCGGCGCGAAGGCGTCGACGTCGAGTCCCTTGGCGATAGCGGTACGCACGTACTCAAGGCCGTCGGCGAGGGTGAAAGCGAGCTCCAGCGCGTTGTTGGCGCCGGCCTCCTGGATATGGTAGCCGGAAATCGAGATCGAGTTGAAGCGCGGCATGTTCTGGCTTGTGTACTCGATAATGTCGGCGATAATGCGCATCGACGGCGCCGGCGGGTAGATGTAGGTGTTGCGAACCATGAACTCCTTGAGGATGTCGTTCTGGATGGTTCCGGCAAGCTGCTCCTGGGAGACGCCCTGCTCCTCGGCGGCGACGATGTAGTTGGCCATGATCGGCAGTACCGCACCGTTCATGGTCATCGACACCGAGACCTTGTCGAGTGGGATTTCATCGAAGAGGATCTTCATGTCCTCGACCGAGTCGATCGCCACACCCGCCTTGCCGACATCGCCGACCACGCGCGGGTGATCTGAATCGTAGCCACGGTGGGTGGCGAGATCGAAGGCGACCGACAGACCCTGCTGCCCGGCGGCGAGGTTGCGCTTGTAGAAGGCGTTGGACTCTTCGGCGGTCGAGAAGCCGGCGTACTGGCGCACCGTCCAGGGACGCCCGGCGTACATGGTCGCCATCGGTCCACGGGTGAAGGGGGCCAGACCTGGCAGGGTATCGACATCCTCAAGTTTCTCGAGGTCGGCGGCAGTGTAGAGCGGCTTGACGGTGATCCCCTCGGGGGTTTCCCAGACGAAATTCGACAGGTCGTCGGTCTTCTTTTCTTTCTTGGCTTGTGCTTCCCAGTCGGCCAGGCTCTTCTTGTCGAAACAACTCATAGGATTCCTCTCATTCCGTTTTCATCGCGATCGCATCGTCCGACGCGCCGTCCTGAATCAAGGGGGGGACGACCGGCCGGCCGACCCCCTCCGTAACAAGCATGATTTTCACACGACTACGCGCTAGCGGGTAACCACCGCCAGCACCCTGAGAACAACTTCTCCCTTGGAGAGGAGCCGGTGCCGCAGCGACGAATCAAAATAGACCGCGTCACCGGCCGTCAGCTCGATACGACGCTCCTCCAGGATAACTTCGGCCTCTCCTTCGAGAATCAACAGGAACTCCTCACCCTCGTGGCTGTAGAGCGTCTCCTCGGCGGCGCGCTCCGAGATGGTCAACACAAAGGGCTCCATCTTCTTGTTGCGCTTACGGTACGAAAGCGCCTCATAGGTGTAGCCATGGCCGACCCCGGACTGCGAAATAACCCGCGACACAACGCGTCGATCCAGCGCACGCACCACCTCGTAGCGGGGGTCCTCGACGTCATCTTCGAAGAAATGACCCATCTTGACGTCAAAAAACTTGGCCAGCTTCGACAGGGTGGCGATCGGCGGAGAGACGTTATTGTTCTCGATCTGGGAGATGAGCGCCGGTGAGAAGCCGGTTTCGCGAGCCACGTCCTGCAACGTCAGTTTCCGCGCCTTACGCAGCTTCTTGATTTTGGCCCCGATCTGAAATTCCATAGTCTTTTCTTGTGTATACGTAAAAATAAAAAGTGGTTTTATTGCAGCAACTTATATCCGATCAGAAAATAATTGTCAATTAGATATTTTACCGATGGTAAAACCAATTTACCAAAATTAAAGTTCTATTTTACTCTTAACTCAAAC
>PKUI01000211.1 GCA_002869605.1 Desulfuromonas sp.
TGCAGCTGCCGGCTCAGGTGCAGGAGCAGGTGCAGCTGCCGGCTCAGGTGCAGGAGCAGGTGCAGCTGCCGGCTCAGGTGCAGGAGCGGACATTTCAGGGGGGGTCAGCTCGTCCTCAAAGCTGTCATACATCTCGGCCATTTCTGTCGGCTCTGCAAGATCACCCCAGTCCAGTTCGTCACCGGCCGAAGCTACAGGGGGCTGTTCCGCAGTGGACAGGTCCCCGAAATCCCCCGCAGAGGAAACATCCTCGACCTTATTATCATCGAACTCGAAGTCATCGGTACCGATTTCCGCTGGTTCATCGATCAGCTCGATGTCCTCTTCAGCGAGGATATCATCTTCGTCAAGGGAAAGAATGTCCTCGTCAGAGCCTTGAACGACGGGAGTTTCTGTCGGCAGAGGCACAGACATTGGCTCGGGTGCCGCTGCCGTCGGTTCTACCGCAGCCGGTTCCTCGGCGAAGTCAAAATCATCTTCTTCGACAGCTATCGCCGGCTCGGCCATTTCTTCGTCGAGGGCTCCCCACAGGTCATCCTCATCACTGGCAGAGGTCGTCTCAACTGGAACCTCGGCGAGGTCCTCCTCTTCAAGCGCCCCCCACAACTCGTCATCGGCTTCCTGCGGAGCCGGTTCGACAGCCGGTGCTTCTTCGGCGAAGATATCGTCATCGGCCATATCATCCCAGATGTCGCCCCCCCCCTCCGATGCGGCGGTGGCCGGTTCGGGGGGTGCTGCCGGTGCTGCCGGTGCTGCTTCAACCGCTGGCGGCGCAACGGGTTGCGGCGCCACTGCCGGTTGCGAGAGCAACGACTCGACCTTGTCGATCAGAGCCTGAGATTCAAACGGTTTCGAAATCCAGTCATTGGCCCCTGAAGCGCGCGCTTTCTCTTCGTCGAAGGGTTCGAAGGTACCGGCAAGTAAAAGCACCGGAACCGTCTGCAAGTTCGGATCGGCCTTGATCGCAGAACAAAGCTCATAGCCGTTCTTGCCCGGCATGTAGACATCCGCCAGAATCAGGTCAGGACGGTTCTCCGTCGCCTTCTGCAGGGCTGCATCACCGTTGTCGACAGACACCAGTTCGTAATCTTCGTTGGCAAAGGTTATGCCTATTACCTTCTGGATGGTAATACTGTCATCGGCCAACAGCAGCTTTTTACTCATTCAGGCCTCCTCTGTATTCTCGCTACCTTCTAACAGGTACGCCAGAACTGACGTGGTATCGAGAAGCGGGAACTTTTCCCCGTCTAGGACAAACGCTCTTTGAATTCGGGCCCCCTTCTTTTCAGAAAAAGGCTCAATCGAACCGGCGGCGCGATCAACGACACATTGCACCTGCGTCGCCGGCAGGCCAAGTATCCCAAATTCAGTCAAAAACAACACCACAAAAGCCAGTGGGGGGGGCGATATGGAGACCCCTGGCTTGAGCAAGCGGAATAACTTAAACAGGGGGACAACATGTTGTTCATACAGAAACACCCCTGAAAACTGTTGCTGCAAAAGCGGCAGCGAGAACACCTGTGGTGAAGGCAGGATATGTTCCATCGACTCCACCGGCAGGGCATAACCAGACTCACCGTAAGAGAGCAACGCAACCTTGGGGATCATGTCGCATCTCCGCGGGGAGCAAACCGATCGGGATCAAACTGGATCAGTGGCTCGCTGCGCCAAATATCTATATTATCGTAGAGGTTACCGCCACCCAAAGAAAAAAGTGGCGAAAGTTTCCGTTCCTCAAACTCGGCATTTGCACGGATCCCCTCAACTTCCCGCACCAGAGCCCCCCAGCACCCCAACTCCCCATAAAGCACCAGCATGGTCAACTCATCGCCTTCGGGAGCTTCGGAGAGACCGAAACTTCCGGCAAGATCGATAACAGGAATCGAAGAACCGCGAAAATCGATCTGTGGCCACGGGGGAGAATCTTTCTCCGTCGACCTTTGGGGCTTGACCTCGAGCTCTACAATCTCAACCAACAGATTAACCGGCAGAGAAAACCCGACCCCCTCGAGACGAAAAATCAGTTTCATCTCTGCGGAACCAGTCATCACCCCTCCACGGCTCGAGTTACATAACCACCCAAAAAGACAACTAAAATCGGATAAACGCTAGCATAACGCCCCGGCTACTGTCAAGCGTTTTGCGGCCAGAAAACCAAATGTTTATAGGACCTTAGGCCGTTTTCCACGGCCGCGGCATAAACAGTTCCTGATAGAGAGCCAACGCATATCGATCGGTCATCCCGGCGATAAAGTCCGCCACGGACACTTCAACACGCCCCCCGGCGGCAAGGTCCACACCATCATCCGGCAGTTTTTCAGGGTGACGAACAAAATACGCAAACAGTTCCCTCAGCACGTAAGACGCTTTCTCAAAATCATTGTGAACATGCGGGGAACGATAAACATTTTCATACAACCAGTCGCGCAGCGCCGTCATGGCCTGCTCCATCTGATCCGAGAGCCTGATCGTAGCCCCCCCATCCTGCAACGACGAGACGATCAAGTCTTGTACCAGCGCATCGATGCGTTGGGAATGACTTTCTCCCAGAATGGCCCGCAATTCCTCGGGCACCTGCGACAGAGATACGACCCCGGCACGGGCAGCATCGTCGAGATCATGATTGATATAGGCAATCACATCCGAAACACGCACAATACAGCCCTCGCGAGTCATCGGCATCAACTGCGAGTCGCTGCTCAATATCTCGCCCTGCCCCTTGGAATGGCGGGCAATGCCGTTACGCACTTCCCAGCTGAGGTTCAGACCACGACCATTTTTCTCGAGATGGTCCACGACCCTCAGACTCTGCAATTCGTGGCGGAACCCCCCTGGAGTCAAATCGTTAAGGACCCGCTCGCCAGCATGACCGAACGGGGTATGCCCAAGATCGTGTCCAAGGGCAATCGCCTCCGTGAGATCTTCATTCAGAGCCAGTGCTCTTGCCACGGTCCGCGCAATCTGCGACACCTCGAGAGTGTGGGTAAGCCGCGTACGATAATGGTCTCCTTCCGGGGAAAGAAACACTTGTGTCTTATGCTTGAGACGCCTGAAAGCCTTGCAGTGGAGAATGCGATCCCGGTCATGCTGAAACAGCGTCCGGACACGACACGGCTCTTCTGCAACGCTCCGCCCCCGGGACTCGAAGCTGAACGATGCAAATTCAGAAAGACGAGATTTTTCAAGTTGCTCTAATTGACTACGGATATCCACTCGAACCTCAACAGATTTTTGATCTTTGAAGGATAGAGTAAAAAAGAGACCGCTTCAAGAAGTGAGTGAATAAAAAGATCTAAACAGTCACTCAATCGTGCACATAAACTATTAAAAGTTCATTCAATGGACTTATGATTGACTTGAACACTATTTTGATTTAGTACTTGAACAATCTTTTAGATTAGCTATAAATACTCGAACATTTACCCTAAAACGGATGGACGCCAAACATATTACACAAAGGAGGACTCAACAATGGCAAACCTACTCGAGATGGCGGCAGAAATTGTTGCTGCACACGCTTCGACAACCCCCATGTCTAAAGAAGAATTGATGGCTGAACTGGCACAGGTACATAATGCGCTAGCCACACTAGAAAAAGGTGAGAACATTGAAGTCACAGGCGAAACCGAAGGGCCGGTTGTGACACGCAAAAAAGCTTTCGGCAAGGACAAAATCACCTGCATGATCTGCGGCAAGTCGATGAAGACCTTGGCACGTCACCTGAAAACCTCACACGACATGAAGCCGGGCGAATACCGCAAGCAATTCGACATCCCCCGCTCTCAGCCCCTCGCGGCCAAGAATTACAGCGAAAGCCGTCGTCAGATGGCCATCGATCGTGGCCTCGGGGAAAAACTCGCCAAGGCACGTGCAGCCAGAGGAAAAAAGAAGAAATAACCCCATCAACCATACCCGCAAAGCAAATAAGGCGCCTCATAAAGGGCGCTTTATTTGCCTTAACTTATTAGTCAAGGATAATCAGCTGGCACTCATGTAAGGAAAGTGCTATCTTCGCTCGAGTTTAGCGAGGTGCTTTCATGAGCAAGCAAATCTTGGCTGTCCATCAACAATCACAGATTCTCGAGTCTCTAGAACTTGTTCTGAGCAACTGGGGATATCCGATCGTGAAGGCGTCTTCCATCCAGGAGATGAATGCTCGCCTGCGAAAATCCAAACCCCGTTTTCTGCTCCTCGAAAATGGCCTGATCACGGCAGAACAGCTTGAAAGTCTCCCCCTACTCTCTCGCGAGACCAAATCAAGAGACCTTACCATTGCCCTACTCGGCGAGAGCACCTCAACGGTCGGCATCTCGGCCCACCATATCCTCCCAATGCCGCTCAACATCTTCGCTCTCTACGAAGCACTACAACAAAGCCTGGAACCGGTGCCACGCCAAGATGTTCGCGTCAAGGTCCGCCTCCCAGGCATGGTACGTCCGAGCGACAAGCATTATAACCTTGGCGAGGTCCTGTGCCTGAGCACCGGCGGCATGTTTATCCGCTTCGGCGTCCCGTTGCCGACCGGCACACAACTGGAAATCATTCTGCCTCTGCTCGGAATGAAATGTGAACTGGAAGTCAAAGGTGAAGTCATTTACCAGGTCTCTCCCTGTGCTGAAAACAACTACAATCAGGGTGTCGGTATCTGCTTCTCTAACACCAGCCCCCGGGAGAAGGACCTACTCGAGAGGTACCTTGAGAACCGACTCCATGAAGACCTGGAAGAACATCTTGGCCAAAGTGGTAGCGCCGACCCTCTTTTCATCTGGAAAACACTGGAAGACCTCGATTCCAAATCGGCCTAACCCGGCTCCACCTTCAAAAAGCTCTCCCCCCAGTCGTTTTCCAAACCGAACCACCCGGCGATCGTCGCCGCAACGTCACTAAAACATTGACGCTCTCCGAGAGCAGACCCTGCTGGCATTCCTGGTTCCCAAACCAGTAACGGCACATACTCTCGTGAATGATCGGTTCCCGGAGTTGTCGGGTCGCAGCCATGATCGGCAGTGATGATCAACAAGTCACCCGCACCGAGCGCAGAAAGTAACTCGGGCACCCTGCCGTCAAAAGCCTGCAGGTTCTCGGCAAAGCCCAAGGCATCAAGCCTGTGGCCGAAACGCATGTCGAAATCGACCAGGTTCACGAACACAAGCCCGCGAGAAACTGTTTCGAGGGCATTTAGTAGCTTATCGCAACCATCCTCATCTGAACGGCTGCTCTCCCAAGACGTCAGCCCGACACCCGCGAAGATATCGTGGATTTTACCGACTCCGTGCACCTGGAGTCCGGCGGAAGATAATTGATCGAGGACCGTTTTACCACAGGGGGGAATTGAATAATCATGGCGACGTGAGGTGCGCACGAAAGAGTCCGAATCGTGACCAACGAAGGGTCTAGCAATAACCCTGACCACCTGATAATCATCGAGAATCTCGCGTGCAATCAGGCAAATACGATAGAGCTCGTCGACAGGGACCACCTCCTCATGGGCGGCAATCTGGAACACCGAATCGCTGCTGGTGTAGACAATCGGGCGCCCGGTGCGACAGTGCTCTTCACCGAGTTGGCGTATGATTTCGGTACCGCTTGCGGCGCAGTTCCCCAAAGGCTGAAGACCGGTGCGCGCCGTAAAGGCTTCGATAATCTCTTCAGGGAAACCCTGCGGGTAACAGGCGAACGGCTCGCGGATCCGCAAACCAGCCAATTCCCAATGCCCCGTGGTTGTATCCTTACCACAGGAGACCTCGGCCATTTTCCCGTAACAGGCCTGCGGTGAAGGTGTCGGCTCGACACCGGGAAGGGGGTCGATATTACCGAGTCCCAGACGTTGAAGATTCGGCAGGCTCAACCCACCGTAAGCCTGCGCGACATGGCGCAGCGTGTGGGCACCGGCATCGCCATAGCGTTCGGCATCCGGAAGCGCGCCGATACCGACGCCATCCAGGGTAATCAGAATAACACGCCGCTGCATCGCCGCGTTATACTCCACACTCTCGGGCCGACCACTGCTGCATGATCGCGACCCCGCTACTGGTGCCGATACGTGATGCGCCCGCAGCCAGCATCGCCTGACAAACCTCTAGGTCTCGAATGCCTCCAGAGGCCTTGACCGCGACTCGGCCCCGGGCCAAACGGGCCAGCAACTGAACATCTTCGACGGTAGCGCCATGCGCACCGTAACCGGTGGAGGTCTTCAAAAAGGCAACCCCGGCCTCCAGTGCGACCTGCGCAGCCTTATGCTTGTCCTGTTCCGACAGCGCCGAGCATTCCA
>PKUI01000209.1 GCA_002869605.1 Desulfuromonas sp.
AGGTAGTTGCTGTCTGCATCCTGGCGGGCGTAGATCGCCGGCCACAGCGCGGAGACCTCGCGCCCCATACCAGCGAAGTGGTTGCCGGAACCGGGAAAGATAAACGCCAGCTTGCCCTGTCCGGCGAGCGGCTGCGGCGCGTAGAAGACCCGGTCGCGCAGGTTCGCGGCGAGTCCCGTGCCATTCGCACCGAGCGGAGACTCGGGCTGTTCTTTCAGGGAGCGTTCGGCGTAATCGAGCTGTTCCAGCAGCTGCGTACGCTCAGCGGCCACCAGCGCCAGGCAGCGCTTGCGTTGCGGATCGAGAGCTGTTGTGCGCACCCAGCGCAGCGCCAGCTCTTCGATAGCGGCGTCCGGTGTCGCGGCCACAAGCTCGCGTAGCCGCGCCAGGCCGACCAGCAGTTCCTCGGCGCTCTCCCCCTCGAGGGCAAACAGGCCTTCCTGCAGCGCTCCGAGCGGGCGCGCGGCGAAACGGTTCTGTTCGCCGGTGGCTTTTTCCTCGCACCCCTCGAGCACCACGTGCGAACAGCTGCCGTCCGTGCCGAAGCCGCTGACCAGCGCACGGCGCGGACCCTCGGCCCGGTTGCGCAGCCAGTACTGCAGCGCATCCGCGGCCAGGAAGCTGCGCTTACCACGAACCCACTCGTAGCGCAGGCTCTGCAGGTTGCGCAGCGGCGGCACCAGCTGCTGTTCGAGACAAAGCGCGGCCTTGATCACCGAAAACAGCCCCGCGGCGGCGCCGGCATGGCCGACATCCCCCTTGGCACTGCCGATGTAGCAGGGGTTGGTGGTCTCCTCGTCCCCCAGCAGTGCGCCAAGGGCGTTGGCCTCGAGATCGTCTTCGGCCGGCAGCCCGCTACCGTGGGTTTCGACGTATCCGATGGACGCCTTGGAACAGGCGGCCTCCGCCAGGGCACGTTCGACCTAACAGGTGTAGGTGTCGCGATCGGGCATTTCGGCCTCAACCCGGCCGCCGGTCGCGGAACCGACGCCGCGAACAATGGCGTAGATCCGATCGCCATCATGGAGGGCATCGTCGAGGCGCTTGAGAACCACCGCCGCGGCCCCCTCGCCGACCAGGGTGCCGTCGGCATTCTTGTCAAAGGGACGCGCTACCCCCTGCGTGGAGAAGGGGCGGCTCGACTGCTGCCCGAGCACGGCACGCAGGTCACCGGCCATGTCGGCGGCACCGACAATGGCGCGATTGATCGCTCCCTCCTGCAGCGCCCGCACCCCCGCCTCGAGGGCACGCAGGCCGGAGTTTTCCTCGCTCGAGAGAGTGAAGCTCGGCCCACCGACGCGAAATTCCTTGGCCACGCGGCTGGCGACAATGCTCCCCAGGGCCCCCATCACCCGGTTGGCGCTCAGCGCCGGGCCGGCCGCTGCACGCAGCTCGGCGATCCACGCCTGCAGCTCCTCTTCCGAGAGTTCGCGACCGAGTTGTGCCGCCCACTGGCGGGCATATTTCTCGATGCCCCAGCGGAAACTGAAATTGGTGGCGTTGAGGTCGAGACCGGTACCGATGAAGACCCCGGTGAACAGCTGGTCTTCTCCTTTGAGGCCGGCATCCTGCAGCGCCGCGTCGGCCGCCTTGAGCATCAGCAGCTGGCGCGGCAGCATCTCCTCGATCTCCTTCGGCGGAATCCGGAACGCTCCCGGTGCGGTCTCGGCCCGTTCGACGAAGAACCCCTTGAAGCTCTCCGGTTTGAAGCCGGCGTCACGGAACCAGCGGCTCTCTTCGCTCCCCCACCAGCGGTTCGGGCTCTGCGGCTTGCGCTCGCCGTCACCGCCGAGCAGACGGCTGCGTAGCTCGGGCAGATTCTCCCAGGGACCGCAGTGTGCCCCGAGGCCGACGATCGCCACCGGTGGCATTTTCTTTTTGAACGACGCCGGGTAGGTCACCGTCCCACGGGTGCTCTTCTTCGGAATCCACTCCTCGACCAGCAGGTGCGCGTTGATACCACCGAAGCCAAAAGCACTGACCGCGGCACGCCGTGGCTCCCCCTTCTTGCGAGCCTTCCAGGCTTTGGGCTGCTGCAGGACCTTGAACGGGCTCCCCTCAAGTTCAACCCCCTTTGCGGGAGTGGTAAAGTTGGCGGTCGGCGGCAGGGTCCGCTCGCGCAGGGAAAGCAGGATCTTCATCAGTGCCGCCGAGCCGGCGGCGGTCAGCAGGTGGCCGATGTTCGACTTCACCGAGCCGAGCACGCACTGTCCCGGTTTCCACCCCTCCTTGCCCCACAGGCTTTTAAGGCTGGAAAACTCGACCACGTCGCCAACCGGGGTCCCGGTGGCATGGCATTCGACCAGGTCGACGTCACTCGGCGACCATCCGGCCTGCTGGTAGGCGGCACGCATGGCGCGCAGCTGCCCTTCGGAGACCGGGGCCAACAGGCTGCCACCGATGTCGTTGGAGAGTCCGATGCCGCGGATCACGGCGTAGATCTGGTCGCCGTCGCGGACCGCATCCTCGGTCCGCTTGAGCAGGAACATGCCGCTTCCCTCGCCGACCACCAGTCCATCGCCGGCAGCATCGAACGGCGAACAGGTACCGCTCGGCGATATGGCGTGGAGTTGGGAAAAACCCATCTGGGTGTAGAGGGAATCGGGGCGCGACAGCCCCCCGGTGAGCATGGCATCGGCACGCCCGGCGAGCAGTTCGTCGACCGCCAGCTTGATCGCGTAGAGCGACGAGGCGCAGGCCGCGTCGAGGGTGTAACAGGTACCGCCGAGCCCCAGCGCTCTGGCCAACAGGCCGGCAGGCAGGCCGGCAACATGGCGGTTGAGCGGTGCCACGGAGGGAAAAGGCGTCTGCGGCGGCGCATCGAGGAGCTTTTCGGCGAAGGTGCGCCCGAGGTAGTCGCGGGCCATGGTCGAGGAGTATTCACTCGGCAGCGCCAGGTTGCCGATAATCACCCCGACCCGTTTCCGCTCGAGGTCAGCGATGCGGGCATCGTTAAAGGCCTGGGTGCCGGCACGCAGCAGCAGGCGGTACATCGGGTCGAGCGTGGCGAGAAAGTCCGCATCGAGATCGAGACCAGCGATCGAGGTCGGATCGCTCTCGTCGTCGATGAAGCAGCCCTTCTTCGAATAGACCTTGTCCGCGGCGCCGACCTGCGCATCGTAGACCTCGTCCGGCTCGAGCAGCCAGCGCCCCTCGGGCGGTCTGCGCGAGGTGTTGACGCTACCGTTGATGGTCTCCCAGAAACGATCGAGGGTCGGCGACATGGGAAACACGCCGCCGACCCCGACAATAGCAACCGATTGGCCGTGCTTCATGCCTATGCGGCCCCCTGGAGTTTGTTGCGCTGAAAGCTCGCGTTCAGCGAGGCGTCAATGACGCATTCGTAGTTTTCGATGCGCGCGATCAGGGCTCCGCTGGCAGGGTCGACAAAGTCGATCTCGGCGGACGCCTTGCTCTCGCTCTGGCGGATGACCCGCACCCGGATCTCAGCGCCGCTGTCGGGGAAGCGTTCGCGGTACTGGCGATAGCGCCCGGCGAACACCGGCAGAGAGCCGGCCCGGTAACGTTCGAAACTCCACAGGATCATCATCTGGAAGCTGCAGTCCAGCGACAGCGGGTCGGAAAGCCAGGCGTTGCGCAGCGGCTGATGAATCCACTCCGTTGGCTGCGGTGCCGGACGCACCAGCGACGCCATCCCTTCCTCGGAATAACCGAGCACCTCGCGGATGCCGTGGAAATCCTTGCCGTGGAACAGGCGGTCAGGCTGGTAGATCTCGTTGATGCCGCGGCTGTATTCCTGCAGCTCCGGACGGACCATCGCCTCCTTGCCCTCCGGCAGGCGCGCAGCCAGCACGATGCGACCACGGCAATGCACCTGGCGTTGTCCTGCGGCGTTGCTCCCGGAGAGCTCTACCGGAACCACGTGCACACCGTCGCTCTTGATCGCCTTGCCGGTCATCACCTGCAGGGAGTGGCTCTGCCCCGGCTCAAGGATCACCCCCTTGAGCACCCGGATATCGTTGAACCCGTGGAACTGGAGCCCCGGGTTGTTGTGGATCGCGCCGTGCGCCATCCACTCGATCATCAGCGCCAGCGGCAGTACCGCTTTACCGTCGATGACGTGCGATTCAAGGAACGGGTACTGCTCAATGGAGAGCTCTAGATCAAGGGCCTTGGAAACGTAGATATTGTCTGGCGCCTCCTCGCTGCTTGCGACCTCGTCACGACCGCCGAGGATCACCAGCTCGACCGGCCCCTGCGGCGCGGTCGCGATCTCCTGAATCAGGTAGTCGGCGCCCGCCTCGAGGTCGATCACCGCGACCCCCTCTTCGGCGAACAGCTTCTTCAGTGCCGGCGTCACCATGCCACCGTCCCACGGCCCCCAGTTCAGTGACAGCACACGGCAGTCAGGAAACTTGAGCGCCTGCTGCTGGGCAACCTTGTTGAGGATCTCGTTGGCCACGGCATAGTCGACCTGGCCGGTACGACCGAAGCGCCCGGTCGACGAGGAGAACATCACCATGAAGCTCAGCGCGTCTTCCTGAAGCGCCGCCAACAGGTTTTCGAGCCCGCTGACCTTGGTGGAATAGACTTGCTCGAACTGCTCGGGGGTCTTGTCCTTGATCAGACGATCGGCCAGGACCCCAGCGCCATGAATCAGCCCCTTGACCGGGCCGTACTCCTCGCGCACGTCGTCGATCACCGCGGAGACCGCCGCTCCGTCGCGCAGATCGACGGAGCGGTAAAGAACCTGTCCACCCGCCGCCTTGATACGCTGCAGGGTGCCGCGAATCTCACGATTGCCGAGGATCGACTGGCACTGCTCGCCAACCTCTTTCGGCTTGAGCGGCGTCTCGGCATTGGCGATCAACGCCTTCTTGATTTCGGCCTCGCCGTTGATCCCCTCGAGCCACGCAGGCTCGGCTTCTGGCAGTGCGCTGCGCCCGAGCAACAGCAGGGTCGCATGGCTCGAGGCCGCCAGGGCCACTGCCACTTCGGCGGTCACGCCGCGCGCACCACCACTGATCACCACTACGTCGCCGTAGCCGACCGGGCTATCGTTCGCCTCACCGCTTAAGCCCTGCTCTTCGAGGGCGAGTCCGTAAAGCCCCTGGTCGCCAATGGCAACCTCCTGGGGACCGTCGACCATCAATTCCGCGACCAGCTGTTCGGCACACGTAAGCGGATCGCCCGGTTCACCGGCCACGTCAAAAGCGCGGCAGCTGACCTGGGGCCACTCGTGACCGGCGGTCTTGGCCAGTCCGGCGAGGCCGCCCGAAAGTGTATCCTTGATCGGGCCGCCCTGGGGCAGGCCGAAACGCCCGTTAAGCCGTGAAACAGTCGCCAGGAACGCCCCTCCCTGCTCGCCGCTGGCGTTCAGGATCGGCTCCGCCAGCTGCATCAGGCGGAAGGACGTCTGGATGAACGCCGCATCGGTGCCCGATTCGGGAGCCAACAGCACCAGTCCAGCGAGGTCCGCCGGCGGGGTCAGCCCTTCAAGCTGCTCGCCGGAAACCTGCTCCACCTCCAGCTGCTGCGCAGTGAGTTGTTCACACACGGCTCGGCTCAGCGCCGAACCATCATCAGTAATCCAGATCCGCTTCCCGGCAGGCACCTTGAGCGACAGCCGTTCTCCGTCGGCGGAGAGGGCCACCGCCTTGAGGACCTTGCGCTCGACCCCCTTGCCGACGACCGGTGGCTCGAAATCGCCCGCTTGCACGGCGGACGCCTCGGAACTTCCCGATACGCTGGCGAGAAAATCGACAATCTGGCCGACCGTCTGCAGGGTACCGAGATGTTCCGGTTTGACCGCCGGAGCCTCGGGGAGACGCTCCTGCAGCGCCGAAAGGATCTCGACCCGCTTGATCGAATCGATACCGAGGTCACTGTCGAGGGACATCTCCAACTCCAGCATCTCCTCCGGATAGCCGGTCTTTTCCGCGATCACCGCCAGCAGGGTGCTGGCGACCCGCTCGCGCTCAAGCCCGCCGCTGACCGCGGGAGCCGCCGACATCGCCGGACTACTCCCGGCTGCAAGGTGATCGATAATCTGGCCGAGGGTCTGCAGCACCCCGAGATCCTCTGGCTTGACCGCCGGTGCCTCGGGAAGCTTTTCCTGCAGAGCCGAAAGGATCTCGACCCGCTTGATCGAGTCGATACCGAGGTCACTGTCGAGGGACATCTCCAACTCCAGCATCTCCTCCGGATAGCCGGTCTTCTCCGCGATCACCGCC
>PKUI01000113.1 GCA_002869605.1 Desulfuromonas sp.
AGCGACCAGTTGAGGCGGATCGCCAGGAGGCGGATGGTGATGACCGACGCAGCGGCAAACAGTGCCGCCAGCGGACGCGGTGTGCCGAGCGTTTCGAGGATCACCAGTAGCACGCTTCCGGCAAGGCAGGCCGAGGCGTAGATCTCCTTGCGCAGGATCAGCGGCACGCGGTTGGCGAGCACGTCGCGCAGCACCCCGCCGGCGGTACCGGTCATTACTCCCATCAGGGTTGCGCCGAGGAAGCCGAGGTCGAAGTCGAGCGCCTTGGTGGTGCCGATAACCACGAAAGTGCCGAGCCCGATGGCGTCGAGGATCAGCAGCGGGCGTTCGACCGCGGCAAAGCGGTGGCGGCTAAAATAGACCGCCAGCGCTGCGGCGATGGAGATATACAGGTAGAGTTCGTTCTGCAGCGAGAAGGGTGGGATGTCGCCAACCAGCAGGTCGCGCAGGGTGCCACCGCCGACGGCCGTGACCAGACCCAGCACCAGGACGCCGAAGATGTCCATGCGTTGGCGCACGGCGGCCCAGGCGCCGGAGGCGGCAAAGGCGGCGGTGCCGATCAGGTCGAGGATGTAGAGGATATCCATAGGTTGCTCCCGAGCCGAGAGCATACCGATTTGCCACGCTCAGTGCAATTGTTTCGCAATGGATGCCCAGAGTTCGATATTTCCCTTCCCTGATGCATATTTAGCTTGTCCCGTAGATTTCCCTGTGTTAACAAGAGCGGCACTTTTTGCACCCTTCGGTGGGGCAAGGGCTTTCTCGGTCAACACCGCCGGGGGTGCCCGGCAGCACCCACCTTTTCTTTGATGGCAAAGAAAAGGTGGCAAAAGAAAGCCACCCCGAACTTCGTCACCCGACGATCGGGTGCCTTCGCTGTCCGGAAGTTTTAATCCAGCCGGCTCGCGTGCTCGCCAAACGGCAAGATTAAAATCCCGGCACTCGGTGACTGCGCACGGGGCCCCGTAAAGGCCTTGGAACTGGCAAAGACTTTTTCTCTTCCCGTGTGACGCAGCCGGAGCAGCAACGCTTCACGCCGAAACAGGCCGAAGAGTTGAGCGTAGCGAATGGCGAAGGCCCGGCGGTGTTGAATGTGGTTGATCCCTGGGGGAGCCACCGTTTGAACGACTATTTTCGGAGTCAATAATGATCCATCTCAATAACCTGACCCGACAGCACGGCAGCCGGGTGCTGTTTCAAAATGCCAGCTTCCAGATCCTTCCTGGCTCGCGCAGTGGCCTGGTCGGGGCCAACGGCGCCGGCAAGACCACGCTGTTTCGCCTGGTCACCGGTGAAGAACAGGCCGATAGTGGCGAAATCGTCTGCGCCAAGAAGACCGTGATCGGCTACTTCTCCCAGGATGTCGGAGAGATGAGCGGGCACAGCGCCCTCGCCGAGGTGATGTCAGCCTCCCGCGAGACGGTCGCGCTCGGCGAACAGATCCGCGTCGCCGAGGCGCAGATGGCCGAGCCGATGGACGATGACGCCATGGCCGAGTTGCTCGAACGCTACGGCGACATGCTCGCCGAGTTCGAGCATCGCGGCGGCTACGACCTCGAGAGCCGCGCCCAGGAGGTGCTCACCGGTCTCGGTATCGGTCCCGATGCCTATGGTCGTCCGGTGGAGAGCTTCAGCGGCGGTTGGAAAATGCGTATCGCCCTGGCGAAGATCTTGACTCTCAATCCTGACGTGTTGCTGCTTGACGAGCCGACCAACCACCTTGACGTCGAGTCGATCATCTGGCTCGAGCAGTGGCTGTGCGAGGAATATCAGGGCGCAGTGCTGATGACCAGCCACGACCGTGCCTTCATGAACCGCGTGGTGACGCGCATCATCGAGGTTGCCGGGCGCACCATCACCACCTACAGCGGCGACTACGACTTTTACCTGCGCGAGCGCGGGATCCGTCGCGAACAGCTGATCGCCAGTCATCGTCGCCAGCAGGAGATGCTCGCCAAGGAGGAGGAGTTCATCGCGCGCTTTGCGGCGCGTGCCTCGCACGCCGCCCAGGTGCAATCAAGGGTCAAGAAGCTCGAAAAGATCGAGCGCATCGAACTCCCCGAGGAGCAGAAGGTGGTGCGCTTCGAGTTTACTCCGCCGCCGCGTAGCGGTGATGATGCGCTGACCTTCGAGCAGCTGGCCAAAAGCTGGCCCCTTCCGGAGGGAGGAGAGCACCCGGTGTTCAGTGGTGCCGCGGCGATGGTCAAGCGCGGCGACAAGGTGGCGGTGGTCGGCATCAACGGTGCCGGCAAGTCGAGCCTGCTCAAGGTGCTCGCGGGGCAGACCGAGCAAAACGGCGGACAGCTCACGATCGGCGCTAACGTCAGCATCGGTTATTTCAGCCAGCACTCCATGGAACAGCTCGATCCGAAGAAGAGCGTATTCGAGAGCCTTCAGGAGGTGATGCCGACCGCTTCCATCGGCGTGATCCGCAACCTCTGCGCGGCTTTTCTGTTCTGCGGCGACGACGTCGACAAGCGCATCGATACCCTCTCCGGCGGCGAGAAGAGCCGCGTGGTGCTGGCGATGCTGCTGGCGCAACCGCACAACCTGCTGATTTTCGACGAGCCGACCAACCACCTGGACATCCAGACCCGCGAGATACTACTCGAGGCGTTGCAGAAGTTTGCCGGGACCGTGTTGCTGGTTAGCCACGACCGTTACTTCCTCGGCGAGCTGGTCGATCGGGTGTTCGAACTTGACCAGGGCCAGCTTCAGGTTTATGAAGGTGATTACGGTTATTACCTGCGTAAAAGCGGGCAGGATATCCAGGCGGCTTGAGGCTGATGAAAAAACATCATCTGCGGCGTTGCCCTTGAGTTCACCGTTGCGACGTAGCTGCAGCTACGACTCGCTCTTCACTCTGCGGGCGCCTTGCATCTGACGCTTTTTGATCAGCCTGGTTCTGATTGGAGCATACGATGATACTAACTTGGCGGGATTAACCGTCATCAACAGAAGGAAGGAATCAAATTATGGCGGCACAAGCAAAAGCGGGCGACCGCGTTAAATTCAACTTTACCGGTACCCTCTCGGACGGTAGCGTGTTTGACACCACCTACGAACAACCGTCCTGTGATGACGACGACTGCTGCGACGATGACGACTGCGGCTGCCATTCCGAGCCTGGCCCCATGGAGCTGACCCTGGGCGGCGAGGAGTTTTTTCCCGCGGTCGAGGAAGCGCTTGTCGGCATGGAAGTCGGCGAGAAAAAGACTATTACCCTGGTCGCAGCAGATGCCTGCGGTGCATTCGATGAAGATTCGGTGTTCAGTGTGCCGCGCGACCAGTTCCCGGAGAGTATTAATCCCTCAGAAGGGGATGACCTTGAACTGATTGGCGACGATGGCGAAAGCATGATCGTCACGGTTGTCGATGTGACCGACACGGATGTGACCCTCGACGCGAACCATCCCCTGGCCGGTGAAGATCTTACCTTCGCTCTTGAGCTGGTTGCGATCGTTTAGTTCCGCGGCCAGAAGCACCAACCATTAAAAAAGGGATCGACACGTTGTCGATCCCTTTTTTGCGTTGTTTGTCATGGCGCAAGTCAGGCGCAGCGCAGCACCTTTTTCCCATCCTTGAACAGCACTTCCATCTTGTTGGAGCCCGTCAGTCCCACCACCAGGCCGAGGCCGAAGGTCGGGTGCGAGATGCGCGTGGTTTTTTTGAAGCTGGCGTCCATGGCGTATGGCTTGGGAGTACCGCTCTGTTCTTCGAGCTTCAAGTCTTCCCACTCCTGGCGTTCAGCCTCGCGGGGGTCGACCTTGCGACGTGTGGTGGTGCCGCTTGTGGCCCGCTTTGCTTTGGGCTTGGCGGTAGTAGGCGGGCGGTATTTATGCACGCGGTCGCACATGTCACATTGGACCCGGTCCGGGGTTTGGTCCGAAATGGCCATGATGATGTGCTTGGTGTTCGCACCACACTTGGTGCAGCGCGCTTCGATCTTGTCACCAGCTGAAAGCTCGGTGTTTGACATAGGGTACTCCTCGTGGCTTGGCTGCAGCGCTCTAGAACGAAAGGTAACGGGTGCCGCAGGGTGGTGTGGATCTCGGTGGAGTCAGCTGTACAACTTGAAGCCAAGAAATGGCTGTCGAAGGGGTGAAGCTTGGCTCAACGAAGGGACCATCTTAGCTGCTTTGGCGCACAAATGGAAGGGCGCGTTGCCGAGGGGGGGATTATTTTTGCTGAATCTGTTTCGGGTCGACAGGGAAAAACAGGCTGAACGCTGTCAATCCCCCGGGAATACTGCTTATCTCAAGTTTGCCGCCGTGAGCTTTCATGATCTCTGCACTGATGCACAGGCCGAGTCCGGTGCCACCGAGATGATGCTTCGTGGAGTAGAAGGGCTGCATGATTTTCTTGAGTTGTTCTTCCGGGATGTGTGGGCCGTTATTCGCGATGACAAGCTCGTAATAGGCATCATCCCCGCAAGGTATGATCGACTCGCTGAACGTGATCTTCTTCTCTTGTGAGGACTGTTCGGAGAGCGCCTCGTAAGCGTTGCGCAGGATATTGATGATGACCTGCTCGATTTTCTGGAAGTTGCAGGTAATCAGAGGGCGCGGCGTCAGCCATTGGCTGGAGATTTCGAAAGCGCTGTGCTTGAACTGCACCTCGAGGATCTCGGTGGCCGCCGTAATGATATCTCGCGCGTCGCACTCTTCTTTGTCTTCCTGGGAGTCTCTGGAGTAGTTCAGCAGATTCTTGACGATTTTTTCAATCCTCGTTGCGTCCTGATTGATTCTCCTGGCGAGTTCTTCTGTTTTGTTCTGTTGCGCCCCCCGTTCCTCCAGAAGCTCGGCGTAATTGATGATGCCGTTGAGTGGGCTGTTGATCTCATGCGCGACGCTCGCGGCAAGCTGACCGAGCGTGGCGAGTTGTGCATTGCGGATCGCCTCTTTCTGCAGCGTGGTTTCATGCGTGATGTCCTGGGCCATGGAGAGGATTGCGACAACTTCGCCGTCGGCGTCGTGAATGGGCGTGTTCATCCAGTTGCAAATGATCGTGCGCCCGTCCTTGGTGATGTTTTCACCGGTGCGATGGGAGTTGTCGTGGCCTTTCTGCAATTTTGCTTTCACCTTGTCGGTCTGTTGGATAACCTCCTCGGAGACGATGATGTCGTACGGATGTTTGCCGAGCGCTTCCGCTTCACTGTAGCCGAAGATCTTTTCTGCCGCAGGGTTCCACAAGGTTATCTTGAACTGAGGGTCAAAGAGGATACAGCCGATCGGCATGCGATCGATAAAGTTCTTGATCTTGTGGTGATCGCCGGGCATGGACTGCTCGAGAGTTTTCAGCGCGGAAATGTCGGTGCTGATCACCCCGACACCGACAATGTGACCGGCCTCCTTGATCGGAAATGCCTTCATCTGCCACCAGCGCGCGAGCGGTTTTGAGTAAATCTCTTTTTCGATCGACTCCTCGCTGTGGAAGACCTGGGGCACCGGGCAGTTAAGGCAGGCTTCGTTCTGTCCGAAATGTTCAAAGCAGGTCGAGGCCGTGCCTGGTGTGCCGCTGCCAGAAATCAGCGACAGTGCACTCCGGTTGATCCGCTGGAAGCGAAAGTCGCTGTCGACGATGTAGGCGGGGTCAGACAGGGCATCGAAAAATTGCGAAGAGAACTTCATGATTTTATGTCCATGTGAAAGTGCAAGACGAGCACGTGTTCACGGGAAAGGGATGCTCAGGTTAAGGTTTCACGCCAGCTTTACGAGGCAGAACTTCTGTTCTGCTTGAGCGATAAGACATGTTCTGTAACATAGAGCAGGCTCGCCTTGCGGACAGGTTTGGCCAGGTAATCGCGTACCCCGTGTTGCCTCGACTGAATGATCGAACTCGGTTGCGGATTTCCGGTAATCATGACGATGTCACATTCGGGAGAGTATTGTTGAATTGTCTTCAGGGCGTCGATGCCGTTGTCTCTCCCGAACCAGATGTCGAGGAAGAGTAAATCAAAATCACCGCTGCTGAGGCTGTTCAGGCAGTCGTCCAGGGTGGCGGAGGTTTCGACCTCGTAGCCTTCGCCGGTGAGAATCTCACTGTAGGAATAACGGATACTCTCCTCGTCATCGGCAATCAGGATCTTGTAGGACATATCTCTGCTCCCATAGGTAAGGTAAAGACAAACATACTTATGCTGTGAGCAAATACCGCGCCAATATAT
>PKUI01000193.1 GCA_002869605.1 Desulfuromonas sp.
CTCTGCGGCCATTCACGTCAGGACCTACCCTGGCAGAAACTCCACGCGGGCCGCTATGGCACTAAGTTGGAGGTTGAATGAACGAGGAAGCCGACTGCGCGATCTGCGCCTGCCCGGTAATTCGCGGCCAGGGATTAAATAAACGTTGAACAGATTTGAGTAGACCATGACAAAAGGATCTGCCTCCTCCCGCCGCGGCTCCCTCTTCCTGCGGTTTTTTGCTCTCCCTTTCCTCGGGGTCGGCCTGTTCATGGGTTGGCTGATGCTCAGTACGGTCTGGGATTGGGCCGTGATGCAGTCCTGGCAGGAAGTTCCGGTGCAGATCGTCCACCTCGAAATGGCGAGGGGACAACGCAGCGATGCGACGACCTGGGAGGTCAAGGCTCGTTATCGCTATGAATGGCGCGGACGTCTCTATTCTGGTGATCGTGTCGCCATCAACAGCGGTTCCGACAACATAGGCCAGTACTGGCCCGAGCTCCATGCCCACCTCTCTCCCTACCTTAACGGCGATTATTATCCTGGGTACCTCGACCCTGACGACCCCGAACGTTCCGTTCTGGTACGTGACCTGCGCTGGGGGCGGCTCGGCTTCTACCTGATCTTCGTGCTTACGTTCGGAGGCGCCGGACTCGGCATGCTCTGGTTTGCACGTTTCCAGGGCGCAAAAACACGCGAGCAGGAACAGTTGCAGCAGCTCTATCCTGCTGAACCGTGGAAACAGCGTGAAGACTGGGCTGCAAACCAGATCAGACCGAGCTCCGGACCGATCCTGGTCATCAGCATGATCTTTGCCTTTTTCTGGAACCTGGTTTCTGCGCCTGCATGGTTTTTTGTCCCGGAGCTGCTGGCCAAACGAGACCTGAAAGGACTTCTGGTCGCGATCTTTCCACTGGTCGGTGTCGGCCTGGCGGTTTGGGCAGCGCGTTCCTGGGTGCGCTGGCGGCGCTTCGGCAAGGCCCGGTTGCAGCTGAAGACCCTGCCTGCCAAAATCGGCGGCTTCCTCCAGGGTGAAATCGATACGCACACCATGCTGCTCCCCCCGGAGGGGTTTACCGCGATCTTGAACTGCATACGCCGTCGCACCAGCGGCAGCGGGAAGAACCGAAGTACCCACGAGACCATCCTGGCCCAGGAAGAATCTCCCATACCGCTGCAGCTTTTACGGCGCGGTGTCAATGGAACCATCATCCCCCTGCATATCCCAGTTCCACGTGGTGGTTCACCCTGGGACGACACGAATCCCAGCGACCAGACCCTCTGGAGACTCGAGGTTCGTGCCGAGGTCCCCGGGGTCGACTACCTGGTTCACTTTGAAATCCCGGTATTCAGCTATGCGCCAGCACAGTCACACCAAGACCCTCCATTTCCACGAGAAGAAAGCGACCTGCAGAGCTTTGCAAGCAAGGAAAAAATCCGCATTTCCTCAGAGCCTGGTGGTGAGCTCAGAATCGTTGCCCCCATGGCCCGCCGCCTGGGGGCAGCCCTGGGACTAACGGCGTTCACCGCCATCTGGAGCGGTTTCCTCTGGTTCATGCTCGCCCAAAAGGCACCGCTGATCTTCTCTTTGCTGTTCGGTTTTTTCGAGCTGATTTTAATCGTGGCCACTCTCGATCTCTGGTTCACGCGTACCGTGATCACCGTTGACACTCATGGTTTAAGGCGGCGCAGCGGTCTGTTCGGAATCGGCAGGACAAAAACCTGGACGCGGGATAATATCAAGAGCTTTCATGTTGAACGGGGCATGCAGGCGGGGAACAAGCTTTACCAGACCATAAAACTTCATACGGCACAGGGCTCGAAGAAGAGTCTGTTGCGCCGCATCTCCAGTCGGCGACATGCCGAGCAGCTTATCGCCCGGTTAAGAGCGCATCTCCAGACATAACGACAGGACATTCAAATGACCCTGACAGGAAACATTATCGACCAGATGAAGCCGCAGCTGGGAGGCGAGATCGCCGTCAGCGAATGGCTGACCATCGACCAGCAGCGCATCGACACCTTCGCCGAGGTAACCGGCGACACCCAATGGATTCACATCGACCCCGAGCGCGCGGCCAGCGAATCGCCCTTCGGGTCCACGGTGGCACACGGTTACCTGACCCTGTCGCTGCTACCGCACCTGACCGGAGGAAACTCACCCGAGTACATGCAGCAGCACTTCCCCGGCATGCTCCTGCGCGTCAACTACGGTCTCAACCGCCTGCGCTTTCCGGCGCCGGTGAAATGCGGCTCTCGCATCCGGGCGCGCACCGTGCTCAACAAAGTGCGGGAACTGGAAAAGGGACTCGAGGTTGTCTACGTGATTACGGTGGAGATCGAAGGGGAGAGCAAGCCGGCGCTGGTGGCCGAGCAGGTGGTGCGCGTTTATCCCTGAATCAACAGGGGGCCCGCCAGACGACGGCCCCCTGTTTTTCTACTGTCGGGAAACTCCGGATATCTACTCTGTAAACATCCCCTTGAACTTCATATCACTGCCCTTGATGTGGTTTGTCAGCCAGTCAATCAGAAAGGCATGCACTTCGGGAATGTTGATATTCTTCTGCTGTTCGAACTGTTTAAAATATTCGACTGCACGGGTTACAAACGCTCCGTGTTCCTTCTCATGGGCCTCTTTGTCGAGGTAGTTGTAGCGGTAGAAAAACTCTTCCTCGGTCTGAAAGTGTATCTGCGCGTAGTCGAGCAAGGCATCGACGATCACCTCGGTCTCAGCAGATGGAGCCTCGTCAAGTCCTTCAAGGCGATTGATCAGACCGAACAGGTTGCGATGCTGTTCGTCTATTTTTTCGATCCCGACACTCAGGCTTTCATCCCACTCGACCATAAAAAACTCCTCTCACATTCAGCAGCCACTATTCAACCGTAACACTCTTTGCCAGATTCCTCGGCTGATCGACGTCCGTCCCTTTGAGCACCGCTACGTGGTAAGCGAGCAGCTGTAACGGCACCGAGGTGAGTATCGGCAGTACGTCGTCGTCGGTCTCCGGCACCTCCAGCACGACGTCGGCTACCTCGCCGATATCCCCGGGGTCGCCAGTGGTGATAACAATCACCTGCCCGGCACGCGCCTTGACCTCTTCGAGGTTGGAGATCACCTTCTCGAAAGTCTCGTTGCGCGGCGCCACGATGACCACCGGCAGTTCCTCGTCGATCAGGGCGATCGGGCCGTGCTTCATCTCCCCGGCCGGGTAGCCCTCTGCATGGATATACGAGATCTCCTTGAGCTTGAGCGCCCCCTCAAGGGCGATCGGATATTGGTTCCCACGCGCCAGGTAGAGGAAATCGCTGGCGTGCATGTAGCTGCGGGCCATTTCCTCGATCTCTGCATCGAGCTCAAGAGTCTCTTCCAGCTTGCGCGGCAGCGTCAGCAGGGCGTCAATCAGACTGCGGCGCGCATCCTCGTCGAGAGTCCCGCGCACACTGCCGAGCTTGAGCGCCAGCAGCGCCAGCGCGACCAGCTGAGTCGTAAAAGCCTTGGTCGAGGCGACCCCGATCTCTGGGCCGGCATGGGTGTAGAGCACGCCGTCACTCTCGCGAGCGATACTCGATTCGACCACGTTACAGATGGCCAGGGTGCGCCCGCCTTTGCCCTTCGCTTCACGCAGCGCCGCCAGGGTATCGGCGGTCTCGCCGCTCTGGCTGATCAGCAAAGTCAGGGTGGTCGGGGTAACGATCGGGTCGCGGTAGCGGAACTCACTGGCGATGTCGACCTCGACCGGCAGCCGCGCAAGTTTTTCGACCAGGAACTTGCCGACCAGCGCCGCATGCCACGAAGTGCCGCAGGCGACGATGTTGAGTTTATCGATGGTGGCGAGCTGTTCGTCGTCGAGCTCAAGGTCGAGGGCCACGTCGCTGTGGGCTTCACTGAGGCGTCCGGCGAGGGTATCAGCGATCGCCCGCGGCTGCTCGTAGATCTCCTTGAGCATGAAGTGCTTGTAGCCGCCCTTTTCGGCCATCACCGGACTCCAGGTGATGGTCTTGGTCGTCTTGCTGAGCGGCTGACCATCGAGGGTCGAAACCTCCATGCCTTCTCGAGTCAGGATGGCCAGCTCGCCATCCTCCAGAAAGATCATCTCGCGGGTATGCGAAAGCATCGCCGGGATGTCGGAAGCAACAAAGTACTCGCCCTGTCCCTGGCCAAGCACCAGCGGAGAGCCGAGCTTGGCAGCAATCAGCTTGTCCGGCTCCTGTGCGCAAATGATGGCCACGGCGTAGGCGCCGCGGACTTCGGCAAGTGCGGCGCGAACGGCCTTTTCAAAGTTTCGCAGGGAGCGGAAATGCTCTTCGATGAGATGGGCGACGATCTCGGTGTCGGTTTCAGAGCGGAAGCTGTGCCCCTTGCCACGCAGCATTTCACGCAGCTCGACATAGTTCTCGATGATGCCGTTATGAACCACCACGATGCCTCCGGCCTTGTGCGGATGGGCATTGGTCTCGGAAGGGCGCCCGTGGGTAGCCCAGCGGGTATGCCCGATCCCGAGGGTTCCGGGGAGCGGTTCGTCGCGCAGACGCTGTTCGAGGTTGACCAGCTTTCCCTCGGCACGCTGTGTTGCGATCTTGCCATCTTCAAAGGTCGCAATTCCGGCCGAATCGTAACCACGGTATTCGAGTCGCCGTAGTCCTTCGAGCACGATCGGGGTAGCCTGCTGGCTACCGATATAACCGACAATTCCACACATAGAGGTATCTGTCCTTGGGCCCTTCCGGGCATTCTGGTTTACTTTTTCTTCGACTTCTTATGCTTGAGCGACCAGCCGGGAATCAGCTTCTGCTCGACCCTTGAAAGCGCCAGGGCATCCGCCGGGACATCCTTGGTAATCGTCGATCCGGCGGCCAGCAGGGCATTACGGCCGATGCGTACCGGCGCCACCAGCTGCACGTCGCTACCGACGAAGACATCATCCTCAACCACGGTAACGTGTTTGTCGCGCCCGTCGTAGTTGCAGGTGATGGTACCGCAACCGAAGTTGACATCCTTCCCGACCTCGGCATCACCCAGGTAGGTGAGGTGACTGGCCTGCGAACCGGTATCGAGACTCGCCTTCTTGGTTTCAACGAAGTTGCCGATCTTGTTGTCACCCTTGAGCACGGTTCCGGGCCGCAGATGCGCCATCGGGCCGATGGCACAACCGGGTCCAACTTCCGCGCCCTCGAGCACTGAACCGGCCTTCAGATGTACCCCGTCGGCTACGTTACAATCCTGAACCACTACCCCCGGCTCAATGATACAGTCGCTCCCGATTGACGTTGTCCCTCGCAGGTGAGCACCGGGGTGCACCAGCGTATCGGCGCCTATCCTGACATCACTTTCGATATACGTACAGACCGGGTCAGGTACACTGACCCCTGCAAGCATATGTTCACGGTTAATGCGCTGTCGCAGGATTGCGGCTGCCTCGGCAAGCTGTGTCCGGTCATTAACGCCGAGGGTTTCGACGGCTTCATCCACGGCAAGTGCACGGACACGATGCCCGGCGCCACGCGCGGCGGCAACCACGTCGGTCAGGTAGTACTCCCCCTGGGCGTTGTCGCAACCGACGTTGCGCAGTGCCTCAAACACGAACGGTGCCGAGAATACGTACATCCCGGTATTGATTTCGCGGATCGACTTCTGCTCTGCGGTAGCGTCCTTCTCCTCGACAATCGCTGCCAGCGCTTCGCCTTCGCGTACGATGCGCCCGTAGCCGCTGGCATCATCGAGGGTGGCCGTAAGCACGGTAACCGCGGCTGACTGCTCACGATGATAAACGAGCAACCGCGACAAGGTCTCGGCGCGAATCAACGGTACGTCGCCACACAACAGCAACAGGTCTCCATGGAAGCCTGTCAAGGCATCTTCAGCACAGAGCAGAGCATGGCCTGTTCCGAGCTGCTCAGCCTGTGTCGCAAAGACAACTTCGTCTCCTGCGAATGCGGCCTCAACCTCTTCACCCTGGTGTCCGATCACAACCACGACCGGATCAGCCCCTACGGATTTAGCGGCCTGGAGCGGATAATGAACCATTGGCTGGCCAACCAGCTCGTGTAAGACCTTGGCCCGCCCTGACTTCATGCGGGTGCCCATTCCGGCCGCCAGAATGACAGTTGCGACTGCCTCTTGACTCATCTTTGAACCTCCCTGTGTATAACCGTGCAATTATGGTCAAAGCAGCCCATGGCGTCAAGCAGCAGTCTGTACGCCAAGCTTTCCCTTGGCAGCTATAAAAAGTTGACGTAATATGTCATGTTACATCGTCAGGAGGAACGTCATGCTCAAACGTGAACAACTGGCTCAACGACTTGCCAAAATCGACAACGACCTGAAAGCCCTGATCATTACCTACGAGAAGTTTTTTTCCGGGATTGAGAAACGGGAGCCCTACAAGGAACGCGATGAACTTGCCAAGCTGGTTCGCTCTCTGGTCGGCGTTCATATCACCCAGGCCGACATCAAGTTTCGCCTGCAGAGCCTCACGGCCAAGTTCAACACCTACGCGCAGCAATGGGACCGTCAGCTGAAACTTCTCGAGGAAGGCAAACTGCGCCGGCAGATACGACCTGGGGCGAGCAGCTCACGCAGCAAAAAGGCTTCCGGGGGCGGTGAATTTGACTCGGTTTACCAGGAATACCAGAAAGCTTCGGGTGGGGCACCGAATCGCGACAAGTTCGAAAAGATGCTTTCACAACAGAAAGAGCAGCTGCGCGCCAAGTACGGTGACCGCAAGTTCGAATTTGCTGTAGTCACCGAGAACGGCAAGCCAAAGATCAAGGTCCGCAGCGGAAAGTAATCTCCAGATGGCGGCACGTCGAGGAAAAACCGCTCTGATTCTTGCCGGAGGCGGAACCATGGGTGCCGCTTACGAAATCGGCGTGCTTTCGGCTCTTGAGCGGGCCCTGCGGCCCGATTTCTCGACCACGCGCTTCGACATGTACGTCGGTATCAGCGCCGGCTCCATCATCGCCACTCTGGCCGCCAATCAGCTCAGTCCCCATCTACTTTTCCGCGCTATCGCCAACAATGAACAGCGGGTCTTCAACTGGAAGCGGAGCGACATCTACCGTTTCGATATCAAGGAAGTCCTGTGCTGCACCTACAAAGCCTTCGGTAATTTCTTCCGCATTCTGCGCCATTATCGCCAGCGCGGCTGGAAACTCGATCTTTCGGACTTCGGCTATATTATTCAGGAACAGTTTCCCTCCGGGCTTTTCTCCCTGGAACCTATGCAGAGCTATCTCTGCCAGGCATTTAAAACCGAGAAGCTGCTCGACGACTTCAACCTGATCGGGCCGGAGCTTTATATTCCGGCGTATGATCTCGACCTCGGCGAACGCGTGGTGTTCGGCAGCGACGGACTGCGCAACATGCACATCTGCCAGGCAATTACCGCGTCGTGCGCCATCCCTCACTTTTTCAGACCGTACGAAATTAACGGCCGTCATTACCTCGACGGCTCGACCGGGCGTGCCATCCATCTCGATATTGCCGTGGAGAAAGGTGCCGAGCTGATCGTCCTGGTTAACCCGCGGGTACCGTTGCGCAACGACCCTGAACACTTCTGCCTGCCGTCGCTCTCGTTCGGCGACTGCGCCAGCGTCGCCTATCTCGGCATCAGCATCGCCCAGGAACAGTCCCGTCGTATCGAGTCCAGAGAGAAAATCTCGCTGACCCTCGATCGTTTCCGCGACACCCATCCGAAAGTCGATATCGTGCTGATTGAACCTGAACGTGATGAATCGGTGTTCTTTTTTCAGAACCCGATGAGTATGCGCTCCCGCAATCACATCATGGCCTACGGCTACCAGCTGACTCTTTCCCAGTTACGCTCGCGCTTCGACGAACTCGATACCATCTTCAAGCGACACGGCGTCGAGCTTAACCACAGCCGCCTCGAAACACCCCCTCCTGCCGAAATCCTGATGTAAGGAGAACGCCATGAGGATCGTAATCGCCACCCTGCATGTCCGTCACTCACCTCAGGCCGTCTCGCTGGCCGGTGGTTGCCTGCTGGCGGCTCTCCCTGAGAACCTGCGCCAGGGGTGCCAGCTTATGGACCTCTACCCCGATCAGGCCGTAGACACGTGGCAGGAAACGATCCTTGCCAATAACCCACAGCTGGTGGCGTTCTCACTCTACAGCTGGAATCGTACCCAAAGCCTGGCCCTCGGCCGCCGCCTCAAAGAAAGCCGCCCCGACCTGCTGCTGCTGGCTGGCGGGCCCGAGGCTACCCCTGACCCGCTCGGCGTCTTGCAGGAGGGGAACCTGAACGGGGTCATCACTGGTGAAGGTGAGGTCATCTTTGAACAACTGATTGTCGATCTGTGCAACGGCTCACCTCCCGGAGTCCGCTCTGGTCTGCTCTGGCACACGACCACCGACCAGTCTGCGGGCAAACCTGCGCCTCCCCCATTGACGGAACTTCGCTCCCCGTGGCTCAGTGGCGTTCTACAGGTACCTGAACATGGCGGCGTATTGTGGGAGACCTCTCGCGGCTGTGTCTATGGCTGCAGTTACTGCTTCGATGCACGGGGGCACCACGGTGTCCGCCACTATCCCGAACAGCGCCTGGCTGATGAACTGGAATTCTTTGTCAAACAGCACGCCTCCCGGGTCTGGGTGCTCGATTCGACCTTCAATTCGCCCCCGCAGCGCGGCAAACGTTTGCTGCGCCTGCTGCTTCAACATGCTCCGCAGCTTCACTACCACCTCGAAGCACGTGCCGAGCTCCTCGATGCTGAAACCATCAGCCTGCTTAGCCAGCTGCGTTGTTCCCTGCAACTCGGTCTGCAAACCATTCATACCGCGGCGCTGAAGCACCTGCAGCGCCATTTCGAGCACGAAAGTTTCTGTCACGCCTGCCGAATGTTGAACCAGCATGGTGTCCCCTTCGGCATCGACCTGATGTATGGACTGCCGGGTGATTCACACTCGGGATTTGTCGACAGTCTCGACTTTGCCCTTGAACAGCGCCCCGACCACCTCGACATCTTCCCTCTCGCCGTTTTGCCCGGGACGGAGTTGTATCGCCTTCGAAAAGAGCTGAAACTGAGCGCCGCGGATAAGCCGCCCTACCAAATCTCCAGTCTGCCCGGCTACTCCGCGCAACAATTGCAGCAAAGTCGAGAGCTGGCTGAGGCATGCGACCTGTTTTACAACCGGGGTCGTGCCGTCGGCTTTTTGAGTTCCCTGTCGGCTTGCCTGGAGATGGTGGGAAGTGATCTGCTGAAAGCATTCTCCAGTTGGTTCAAAAAACGTTATAAAAACGACGCACGGCGACTTGACCGCGACTATCCCTGGACATCCTCAGAGCTGCTTCAGCTGCAGCTCGATTACGTACATGAGCTGCTACAGGAAGAACAACTCGCCCACCTCGATATGGCCTTCAGCGACCTGATCCGTTTTCATCATTACCATGCAGAAACCCTGCTTGGCCCTGAAACACCCGCTTCCACAGAGCCCTTCCCGGAGGATTTCACTCACAGGAAGTTTCATTGCGTAGCCTCGATTCAGCTGGTCGATTTTTATTACGAGATACAGGATTTGCTCGATATGGAAGCGAGCGGTTTAAACGTCGAGGCCTTTGTCGATCTGTTTCGCCCGGTCGGATCAACCGCCCTTTTCATACAGAGAGAAGAAGAGGTGGCCTGTGAATCTTTGAGCGACGAGTTCAGCCTGTTGCTGTTGAATTGCCGTGAGCCGAACCGGGTTGCGCACCTGGTTGATGAACAGCTCGGTGACTCGGAGATGACGGAACTACTTAAACTGGCCTGGGAGGAGGGATTGTTAAACTCGCCTACTGCTGAAGCAGAAGGTCCATAAACCCTTTGTAGGTCTCCCGTTTACGCTCGGAGACCTCGTAGAGAGACGCTGAAAAAAGTGCCGTAGCGGCATGTTCTGCCAGCATCGAAAAAAGCTGGTAATCGATCGATTCGAATTCTTCCTTCTGGATAAACAGTCGATAAACGGCCAGCACGCCGGTCGTTTTACCATGAATATTGAGTGGTATCGCAACCAGCGGGTTGAGCGGGTCGTCGCTCCCTTCGCACACCGAACCCTCTGCAAAATAGCTTTCACCTTCCGCGGCGACCTTACCGATACGCCCTTCACCCGTTTTGACCTTCGGGAACACTTCGCCTTCGAAGCCCTCTCCGCCTTCATATTCGTACTGTTCACCGCCCTCTTTCTGCAGCAGGATGGCAAACTTTTCCGCACCGATGAAGTTGATGATAATCTCCTTGATGATTTCGGAGACCTGTGATCGCTGCAAAACTGAATGCAGCCGCGATGAGGCGATATAGAGGTTTGCCAGGTTGTTATTAACGTCTTCGACGTGCACCAGTTTTTCGGCAAACTCGCGATTCTCCTGTTCCAGCTCGATAACCCGTCGATTCATACGCTGCAGCTCGTCATCGGCATTCGATTGAAAACGCCTCAGCTGGAGGACTTCCTCGCGCAGCGTGTCGAGAGGAAGGTCTTCGAGTTCCTCCTGCACTTCCTTTTCTTTGGGACTTTCTGTCGGCAGGCTCGACACGTATTCACCGATGCATGCCGGCGGCCGCACGAAATAAACCCCTATTCCCGCAGGTTGTCCGACTTCAATGCGCCGCACCCGTGCCGCGATCTCAAGCGCACCGCAGGTCGGCAGCTCCATACTCAGAAGAAGCGAGGTTCCTACCTCGATGAGGTTTTCTGTCTGGATAAAAGCGCCGGTCGAAGAGAGGTCGAGAACCTGGCATTTTTCCTGTTGCCCGTTTACCGTCAAAGAGGCAGTAAAAGATACCGGAAGGCGGGGCTCCGTGCGGTATTTCACCTCACCGAGCAGGCGGTTGATCTTCTCCAGGAGTTCCTTACGGTTAACCGGCTTGGTGACATAGTCGTCGCAACCGGCTTCGAGGCAGCGACGAATCTCCTCTTCCTTACCGGCCGAGGTGACCATGATCACCGGAAGATGCTGCCAATCCGCATTCGAACGCACCTGGCTACAAACCTCGGCGCCGTTCATTTCCGGCATATAGAGGTCGAGCAACATGATATCGGGCTGCTCTTTATCCAGTAACTCCAGCGCCAATGCGCCCGAAGTTGCTTTCAATGTCTCATGCCCGGTGCCTTCAAAGTACGACTGCTCCAGCTCCAGAAACAGTTCGACATCGTCGACGAGAAGTACTTTGGCCATCCCCAAACTCCCGCATTACAAAGGTTTGGTCAAAATACCCTCAGGAGCCCAAAAAGTAAAGAAATTGATTGTTTGTCATATCTTATTACAGCTTGGTTTTCATAAAGAAAACGGGCCCTTAAGGGCCCGTTAAAGATTTGCAGAGGATCAGGCGACTTCCAGTCGCCGGTGGTACTGTGTTCGGGAAACAAGCAGCTTTTCAATCTCATCGACCGTCGGCACACGACCTGCAATCCGAACGTCATCGTCAATCAGAAGCGCAGGTGAAACATAGACCCGGTTGTCTATCATTTTGCGGCGGTCACGATAGAGGTGAACCTCTGCCTCGACATTCAGGTTACGTAAGGCCTCACGAACGTTCGTCAGAGCTTGGTTTGCTCGCCGTCCAGCTTCAGGTTTACTCAGGATATCGATTCTCATAGCCACCTCCCGCGGCTCTTTCTTGATAGTTAACCTATTTGGTAATCTATTCTAGCCTGATTATCCTTCCCCCGCAAGAAAAATCGACATTTTTCAGGAAGCCGGCTGAAGTGTCAGTTAATGTGAAACGCGTGCAAGCAGTCGTTGTGGATGGACCGGTACGGTCAAATAATCAGAGAAACAGGACTCCAGACAACCGACCTCTTCCTGGATGGAGCCACTGGTTGAAAGCGCGATGGCCGGCAGATAATTCAGTGATAATTCCTTGCGCAGATGGTTCAGAAGATCAGAGGCCGTGCCCTTGGAGAGCATGGTCGAAACCAGTAAAATTTTCGGTTTAAGGTGACGGGAGATCTGCAGCGCCTCCTGGGCATCACGCGCCTCAGCCACTTCATAGAGTCGACTCAATGTTGAAGACATCTCATTGCGCAGCGCATCGGCCGGTTCAACCAGTAGCAGGCGAGTACGAGATGAAACCTTTTCTGCAGAAACAGGGCCCTTGTACCCGTAGTGACGTTCGATGGCCTGCTGAATTTCGCTCGGAGTGGTCACACACGGGGTAATGCGCTTCCCCGTCTGGAAGGAAATCGTATCGAGGGCCTCCATGTCAAGCGGATTGACCATGGCGACAAACAACTCGCGGGCCTTGAGACGCACGGGGAACAACTGGTATTTCTGGGCGACTTCGTACGGAACCATTTCGAGCAGTTCACGGGAGAAGTGTCGATCGATCAGGCTGCGAACTGTTCGAAATCCGAACTGACGTGCCAGCACTGCAGCAATCTCCCGCTCGGAGATCACGCGCATCTCCTCAAGGATTTTGCCGATCCGGATACGCGTACCGCGCTGCACCGCCAGAGCCTGGTCAAGGGTCTTCTGGTCCAGGACACCCGCTTCCAGTAGAATTTCACCAAATTTTTTACGACTGCTCATAATCCATCCGTCTGTACATTGCATTGAACAGACGAAATCTAGCATTAATTTTAATCTATTTCAAACAAATCAGTCATTTACGGCGAAGAGCCGGGAGACTCAGTCTCAAGTTCAAGCTCTCCACCGACTTCGCTCAATTTCACCACGCTGCCCTCGCTCACTTCACCGCTGATCAGAGCACGAGCCTGGCGGGTTTCGAGCTGACGCTGCAGATACCGCTTGAGAGGACGTGCACCATACACCGGATCGTAGGCTGTACGTGCAATGAATGCCGCCGCACCGGGAGTCAACTCCAGCGCAATGTGTCGGTCGGCGAGGCGCTTGCGAATGTCGTCGAGCTGCAGGTCGACGATCTCAAGCAGTTCCTGTTCGCTCAGCGGCTTGAACATCACCGTGTCGTCGATGCGATTGAGGAACTCAGGTCGAAACGCGGCACGCAGCTCTGCCATAACCTGGTTGCGTACCGACTCAAGCAACTCTCCCTGCGCGCTCAAACCTTCAAGTAGATGTGGCGAGCCGATGTTCGAGGTCAGGATCAGCACGGTGTTCTTGAAGTCGACCGTACGCCCCTGAGCGTCGGTCACGCGCCCGTCATCGAGGATCTGCAGCAGCACGTTGAAAACTTCAGGGTGCGCTTTCTCGATCTCATCGAACAAGACTACGGAGTATGGATGGCGACGTATCGCTTCGGTCAACTGACCACCTTCCTCGTAACCGACATAACCGGGAGGGGCCCCGATCAGGCGGCTGACGGTGTGCTTCTCCATGTACTCCGACATATCGATGCGCACCATGTTCTCCTCGCTGTCAAAAAGCGCTTCAGCCAACGCCCGGGCCAGTTCGGTCTTGCCGACGCCGGTAGGGCCGAGGAAAATGAACGACCCGATCGGACGGCGCGGATCCTTGATGCCGGCCCGTGAACGCAGTACCGCGTCGGCCACCAGTTGCACTGCCTCGTCCTGACCAACCACCCGCTTGTGCAGCAGTTGATCGAGTTTGAGAAGTTTTTCCCGCTCACCCTCCACCAGCCGCGTGACCGGAATGCCGGTCCAGCGTGACACGATGCCCGCGATCTCCTCTTCGGTAACTTCTTCGCGCAGCAGGCGGTTGCCCTCATTCTGCGCAAGCGACTTCTGTTCTTCTTCGGCCAGGCGAGCTTCCAGTTGTGGCAGTTCTCCGTGCTTGAGCTCGGCGGCACGATTCAGGTCGTATTCGCGCTCTGCCGTCTCGATTTGTTGACGTACCTGCTCAATCTTCTCGCGCAGCTCCTGAACCTTGTGGATAGCGCCTTTCTCAACCTCCCACTGCGTACGTAGCGTGTCGGCCTGATTGCGCTGCTCCGCCAGCTCCTTGCGCAACTGGGCGAGGCGTTCCTGGCTGGCCCGATCCTTCTCGTTTTTCAGCGCTGCATCCTCGATCTCGAGCTGCATCACTCTTCGCGTTGCCATGTCGAGATCAGTCGGCAACGAGTCGATTTCGGTACGGATCATGGCACAGGCTTCATCGACCAGGTCGATCGCCTTGTCAGGCAGGAAACGGTCTGAAATATAGCGATGCGACAGGGTCGCGGCGCCGACCAGGGCATTGTCGTGGATACGCACCCCGTGGTGAATCTCATAACGCTCCTTGAGACCGCGCAGGATACTGATCGTATCCTCGACGCTCGGCTCCTCGACCATCACCGGCTGAAATCGCCGCTCCAGAGCGGCATCCTTTTCAATGTACTTGCGATATTCGTCGAGGGTGGTCGCACCGATGCAGTGAAGCTCGCCACGGGCCAGCATCGGCTTGAGCATGTTGCCGGCATCCATCGATCCTTCGGTCTTGCCGGCGCCGACGATGGTGTGCAATTCGTCGATGAACAACAGAATCCGCCCTTCACTGGCGGAAATCTCCTTGAGCACCGCCTTGAGACGCTCTTCGAACTCGCCCCGATACTTGGCCCCGGCAACCAGCGCACCCATGTCGAGGGCGAACAACGACTTGTCCTTGAGCCCCTCGGGGACGTCACCACGCACGATACGCTGGGCCAGGCCTTCGGCGATGGCGGTCTTGCCGACACCCGGTTCGCCGATCAGCACCGGGTTGTTCTTGGTCTTGCGCGACAGGATACGGATGACGCGTCGAATCTCCTCGTCGCGCCCGATAACCGGGTCGAGCTTGCCTTTCTTGACCTCTTCAACCAGGTCGCGTCCGTATTTTGTCAGAGCCTCGTAGCTCCCCTCGGGGTCAGCACTGGTCACCCGCTGATGACCGCGCACCTCGTGCAGAGCCTTGAGCAGACTGTCCGCGGTGATACCCGCTTCGAGCAACAGTTTACCTGCTGCACTGCGCTGACCTTCGAGCACCAGGGCCAACAGCAGGTGCTCCACGCTGACGTACTCGTCCTTGAGCTGTCGTGCCTGCTTTTCAGCTTCCTGCAGCAGCTTTTGAAAGCGCTGTGTCACATAGATCTTGCCGGCTTCGACACCGCTACCGGAAACCCGTGGACGACGCCCAAGCTCGTTACGCAGATGTTTTCCGAGAGCCGAGGCGTCGACCCCGAGTTTTGCGCACAGATGCGGCACCAGCCCTTCCTGCTGTTCAAGCAGGGCAAGCAGAAGGTGCTCCCCGTCAACTTCCTGGTGGCCGAAGGTCACGGTCACATCCTGTGCCTGCTGGACGGCTTCCTGGCTCTTGATGGTCAGCTTTTCCGGATTCATGGTTCCCTCTCACGGGCTTGAATTAGCTCAAAAAAAAGCCGGGGCATTGTCTGCCCCGGCCCGGTTGTTACGTCTAGTGCACCGTGACATCTATGCGGCGAGGTTTCGCCGCTTCACTCTTCGGCATCGCCAGGGTCAGGACACCATCCTTGAGGGAGGCATCGACCTTGTCGAGGTCAAGATTCTCAGGCAGCTGGAAGCGTCGCTGGTAACCGGTGTGGCCCGCGTCGCGGAACACCACTTCTGATGCGACCTCGTCGATGCGAGCCTGTATGGTAAGGATACCTTCCTCGATGCCGATGTCCAGCATCTCACGTGTTACTCCCGGCATGTCGGCGTGGAGTACCAGGCCTTCGTCATTTTCATGAATATCGACGGCCGGACTCAACCAGTGACGTACCGACTCTTCACGTTGCAGAGTATTTTCTTTGTTTTGTAGCGAAAGATTTTTCGTGGTCATGGCTATCTCCTTACTCTCTGAGTATGAATGATTTCACTTGATCGCGATCCGCTTCGGCTTCGCCGATTCGGCTTTCGGCAACGTAATTTTCAATACCCCGTGCGCGTAATCGGCTGAAACCTTGTCGGCATCAATATCTGCCGGCAAATCGAGAGTACGCATGAAACGTCCGTTGTTGCGCTCACGACGGTGCCAGGTCCCCTGATCAGGCTGTTCAACCTCGCGTTCACCAGCGATACTGAGGGTGTTACGCATCACCGAGATATCGATTTTCTTCGGGTCTATCCCCGGAACCATGGCCTCCACCAGCACCTTGTCTTCCAGTTCTTTCAAGGCCAGTCGTGGAAAACCATTGCCTGCCCGGAAAGACGATTCAAACTGCAGGGGAACATGGTTGACGCGGAAAATGTCATCGACCTCTCGCCACAAGGCATCCATTTCTCTGAAAAGATCCCATCTGTTCATCTCTCTCCTCCTCGTATGGTTTGGTGACCTCATGCGGTCATTGCGTTTGTACCTTTTACAACATCAAAGAGCATGCCATTCAATACCAGAAAATAAAAACCAGTTATTTCAGCATGTTGTCTATTTTTCCGGGAATCTCAAGGGACAGGGGGAGCTACTTGCGACGTCGCTTGCGACACTGGCAACGTCGCAAGCCGAAACACTGCAGACAAAAAAAGGCGCCGCCCGCTGGCGCCGCCTTCCCCGTTCATAGAACCCGGAGGTTTCAGCTCAACTCAGACCTGTCCAGTCCAAGCTTCTTCATATAACGATAGAGCGTCGCCCGGTGCACCCCCAGAAGCCTTGCCGCCGCGGAAAGGTTACCCTGCGCCGTCTGATAGGCACGTCGAATCTCGTCGGCATCCAACTCCGCGGGGCGGGTAGAACGTGGTCTTCCCACTGGCTTTTCATGAACCAGCTCAGCCTCAATCATGCCTGAGCCTTCTCCGGCCCCCTGCCAATTCACATTCATCGGTGCGGAAGACCTGGGCCTCGAATTGACCGCCTTCTGTCGCTCACCAACCCACTCGCGAAAAGCACGTGCACCAATAATTTCTCCCTGCGTTTCAACATAGACCCGCTCCAGCACATTGCGCAACTCGCGCACGTTGCCAGGCCAGGCATAGGCCTGCAGCAGGGCTACGGCTTCCGGGGTGAGGCGCTGCACATGTTGCCCGTAACGACGGTTGAATTGTTCGAGAAAATGCCGCACCAGGTGTGGGATATCTTCCCGTCGCTCGCGCAGAGGAGGGAGCCCGATATGCAGTACCGCCAAACGGTGGTAGAGGTCGGCTCGAAAGCGCCCACCGGCTATATCGTACTCGAGATCTCGGTGGGTTGCGCAGATGATCCGCACATCGACCTGCTGCTCGCGCTCCGCGCCAACGCGCTCCAGTCGACCTGTCTCCAGCACTCTCAGCAGCTTGGCCTGCAGAGCAAGGGGCATATCGCCGATCTCGTCGAGAAATAGCGTGCCCCCGTCGGCGCGCTCGAAACGTCCCTTGTGAGTGCGCAGCGCCCCGGTAAACGAGCCCTTCTCGTGCCCGAAAAGTTCCGACTCAAGCAGCTGTTCGCTGATCGCTGCGCAGTTGAGGGACACATAGGGACCATTGGCACGACCACTCCGCTCGTGCAGTGCTGCGGCTACCAGCTCCTTGCCGGTGCCGGTCTCACCGGAAACCACCACCGACGCATCACTGCGGGCATAGCTCGCGATCTTTCTAAACACCTCGCGCATCGCCGGCCCTTGCCCGACCAGGCCGGCCACCGGTGACTCATGGTCGTAATCAACCGCACGCGCAGGGCGGAAAAAAAAGGCGATCCGCTCGTTGTGCGTCTCCTCATCCTTACCCCACGGATGTACCTCGAGCGAAAACAGCTCCCCTTCCTCTCCGGCGGATCGAAACAGGACACCTCCCAGTGGCGCCTGGCCAGCTGCGACTTCGTCACACAGCTCACCAAGTGGCGGCACTGCTTCCGGGAACACTGCACTCAACAGACGCCCACGCAGGTCGCCGGGCAGCGGACTCAATTCCTGGCAATATCCGGAAGCCTGAAGAACCAGCCATTCTCTGTGCCCGGGGCGGGTTGCAACAAGATCCGGCAGCCTTGCGGGAAGGCTTTGATGTGTTTGCATCGACAACATCAATGTTTGCTCCTTGGCAACTGAACCACAATCAATGTAAACGCTCGCAGCAGTGCATGCAAGGTGTCGAGAACGTTTGACATCCCTACATCCTCGACCATAATATGACTATCCCATTTAATTAAACTGCAAAGACAACATTCACAAGGAGAGATCATATGCCCCAGGAGTTTAATCTGCAAAGTGCCCTGAAGCATGCGGCACAAACTGAAAAAAACGTCATGGACTTCTATCTGCGTGCCGCCGACATCGTTAAAAACCCCAAGGCAAAGAAGGTATTCGAACTGCTCGCCAAGGAGGAGCGCGATCACGTTAGCCATGTTTTCCCGCTCTACGAAGGCGAGGATCTGGGCACTTTCGACGAGTTCATCAGCAGCCCCCCGCATCCGGACACCGTCATGCTCAAGGAGCTCGAAAAAGCTCTGAACGAAAACATTCATGAAAGCAAGGCGATGGAGTTGGCGCTTAAGGAAGAAGAGGATCTGGCCAAGAACCTGCGTATCACAGCAGAAAAGATTGTCGACCCGATGGTGAGAAAAGTCTTCGAGCGTCTCGCCAAGGAGACCGAGGATCATTACGCCATCATTGAATCAGAATATGCCCACGTTATGGGCATGGTCCATGAGACGGATATCGACACCTATGTTCGCGAATAAACGAAAGCAGGTCCTGGTTGTCAGCGCGTCCGTCATTGCGGGCGCGCTGTTTTTGTCCTCTCTCGGCACTGCGGATGATTTTGGCAGCGACCCTGAGGTGAAGAAAGTTCTCGAACAACGCTGTACCACCTGCCACACCCTGGAGCGGGTCGGCATCGCCATGGAGCAGGGCCGTAACCTCGAGGGAATCATCACCGCGATGCAACAACGCGGAGCCGTTTTAAGCTCCCGCGACAGACAGATCCTCGGCACCTTCTGGGGCAGCCCGACACGTGACCATTCGCCAGCAGCAGTAACACCACAAGATCCAATCGCCGAAGCGATCACCGCCGAGCAGGCCCAGGCGTTTGAGCGCGTCATCGAGCAACGCTGCCTGCTCTGTCACACCCGTGAACGCATCGATGACGCTATCTCCCGCAAGCTTCCGTTCGAGCCGATCGAGCAGATGATGCGTGCCCGTGGTGCCACCCTGACCCCCCGGGAACAGCAGACCCTGCAGATTTTCTGGGGACAGCCGCACAGGTAATCAGTCCCCCCTCCCATAACGCAGTGAGACCGGCTTCGGCCGGTCTTTTTTGGTTTACTTCACTCTCCAATAGTCACATAATGACGCTTTTGATTGGTCTGCGTGGAGGAAAAATGAAATCGATCAAGCACTGGCCCGTGCAGGAGCGCCCGCGGGAAAAGCTGTTGGCACACGGCCCCGATCGTCTCAGTGACGCCGAACTGATCGCCCTGATCTTGCGCAACGGCAGCAGCTCCAGCCGTTGTACCGCGCTCGATCAGGCGCGGCTCCTGCTGGAAAATTTCGAATCACTGACGCGTCTCTCTGAAGCAGACACCAGCGAACTTTGCCAACTCAAAGGAATTGGCCCTGCCAAGGCCGCAGAAATCCAGGCCGCCTTTGAACTCGGCCGTCGCCTGATGTCTATCCCACTGACATCAGGCGCCCAGCTTCGCTCGGCCGCTGACGTCTTCAACCACCTCCATGCGCGCCTGCGCCCCCTGAAAAAGGAACGCTTCATGATCCTGCTGCTCGACTGCAAACACCGAGTGCTGCGTGACGTGACGATTTCGGAAGGGAGCCTGACGGCCAGTATCGTTCACCCCCGCGAAGTTTTCCAGCCGGTCATCCGCGAATCGGCAGCGGCCGTCATTCTTGCCCACAATCACCCGTCCGGCGACCCGGCACCGAGCCCCGAGGACATCACGCTTACACGAAGACTTCATCAGGCCGGTGAATTAATGGGCGTCAGGATCCTCGACCACGTGATTATCGGGGCACACCGTTATGCCAGTCTTGCAGACCTGGGCCTACTCAACGATCCATGAGCAGCATGGTCCAACTTGCCGCACCTCGGCACCCGTGATATCGTGCATTGACCAACTGCCGGGAATTCCCGGCCATTTTTTTCTCAGGATGTCTCGTGGTAAATTCTCGACCGACCCCAGACAAACCAGAGCTTCTTGCCCCTGCCGGCAGTCTGGAAACATTTTTCGCTGCCATGGACAGCGGGGCCGACGCGGTTTATGTGGGACTCAAAGACTTTTCAGCCCGTGCCAAAGCCAAGAATTTTTCTCTCGGCGACCTCGAGCGGATGCTCGCCTACGCTCACCATCATGAGCGGCGCATCTTTGTCACCCTGAACACCCTGATCAAACAAAATGAGCTCCCGCAACTATGCGACACCCTGTCAGCCCTTGAACTGATGGGGGTCGATGCGCTGATTATCCAGGATATGGGCATCTGGAACCTCGCACGCACATATTTCCCGGACCTGGAACTACACGCTTCTACCCAGATGACCATCCATAATATTGGCGGCGTCAAGCAACTCGAAAAAATGGGTTTCAAGCGTGCGGTGCTGGCCCGCGAGCTGACCCTTGAGGAGATTGCAGAAATCCGTAAACAGACCAGCATGGAGCTGGAACATTTCATTCACGGGGCGCTCTGTTTTTCTTTTTCAGGCCAGTGCACCTTTTCATCATGGCTGGGCGGGAAGAGTGGGAACCGGGGCCGCTGTGCCCAACCCTGTCGCCGCCGCTATCACTATCACGGCAAGGACGGTTATTTTTTCTCACCCAACGATTTGAGCGCCATCGACCTGTTGCCGCAACTGGCGGATGCAGGTATCTGCAGCCTGAAAATCGAAGGGCGCATGAAAAGTGCAGAGTACGTGGCCACCGTTGTCTCAGCCTACCGCAGTGCCCTGGATGCACCTGTAAAGGACCGTAAAGAAACGATTAAACAGGCCAAGGAGCAACTCAAGGGGTCGTTCGGGCGCCTGCCGACGCGCGGATTTCTTGCCGGGACTGAGCCGACAGACATCGCCGTAGCCTCGATCCGCGGGGCTACCGGCAGACTGCTGGGAGAACTCATCAGCGCCCGGGGGAACCAGGTTGTGTTCCGTACCCGTGACCGTCTGCACATCGGAGACCGTTTGCGGGTTCAACCCTCTTCAGACAAAGCCGGAACCGCATTTACCGTGAAGCAGATGCATATCGGCAAGCAGTCGAGCAAGAAGGCTGCGGCCGGCAGTACGATCAGCGTCACCACCCCGTTCCGCGACCAGTTCCGCAAGGGCGATGCCGTATTCAAAGTCTCCTCGGAAAAGGCTTACACGCTAAGCGATCAGGGCGCACGCAGACGACTGGCCAAATTCGATACCACAGCGCTGCCCTTCGATTTGCACATTGAACTGAATGGTGACCAACTGTCACTCCAGGCCACACACGAAGAACTCAGCTATCACCAAGAGTTCCAGGTCACGACCTTCCCCGCAGAGAACAAGCCGCTCGATGCGTCGACTCTCAAGCAGGTGTTCGCCCAGTCAGGAAAGAGCGCGCTGACCTTGCGGCACCTCACCTGCGGAGAGCTGCCGCAGGTGGTTATCCCACCCAGTCAGCTGAAACAGCTCCGCCGTGAGTTCCTGGCACAACTCGATACCGAACTGGGCCGAGCGCGACGTCACCAGAACCAGCAACACCTAACCGCAGCAAAAGCCGGCCTCACCACGGAACCCCCGACAGAGGCAAACAAACCGCGCCGCAGGTGCCTCTTACGCGATGCCCGTGACCTGCACCTGCTTGCCGATCCACTCATCGATGAGGTGCTGTTGCCGCTGACACCTGGCGTCGTCGAGCGCTTCCTTGGCAGCCGCAAACGGACAAAGCGTTATTTACACCAGGTGGTCTGGGATGTTCCGATGATCCTGATCGGAAAACACTGGCAAGAGACCCTGTCTCTGACTAAATTGCTGGTGCAACAGGGGATACGCCGCTTCCGGCTTAACAACCTTGGACACTTTCAACTCTTCAACCGCCTTGACGATCTTGAGCTTGAAACCGGCTGGCGCCTGTTCACGCTTAACAGTGAAGCAGCCCGGGCATGGCATTCCCTCGGCATCCGCCAGGCTGAAGTCTACCTCGAGGACGATCGCGAAAACCTGGACCTACTGTTGAAAAACCGGGAGCAGCTACCCTTGGGAGCCACGATCTATGCACCGGTCCCCCTGATCACTTCACGCATCAATATCCGCTCCCTGCCTCAAAAAGCCGAAATCACCGCAGACCGCGGAGACCGTTATCGGGTCGAACGCCGCCACAACCTGACCAGCCTTTACGCCCGGGAAGATTTTTCACTCAGCGGGCATATCGATGAACTGCTGAATATGGGCTGCACCTCCCTGACCATTGATCTCAGCCATATTGGACCTTTCACGCCGGACGGCAAAGCTATCCTCGAAGCATTACGTCATAACCGCCCGCTCCCGAGCACTTCGAGTTTTAACTACCTGCGTCTACTGGAATAAAAAAACCGGGATCCTTTTCGAAGGATCCCGGCTCAAGGCGATTTGAGGTGTCTTTAACAGTTGCCCGTTTCGGCCTGAATAATGAAGCCGGTCCCTCGCAACTGATCATCGATATAATCGACCACCTGCCCTGAAGCAAACGGCTTGATCTGCTCGTCGAGCAGCAACTCGACACCATCAACCTTTTCTGTCGCTTCTTCCTTTGACTCTTCCAGAGTCAACCCCAAACGGGGTCCGCCTCAGCCAAAACCTTGAAAAACAACACGCAAAATCTTTCCGGGGTTCTCTTTCAAAAGCTGTCGGAGTGCCTGTTGGGCTGCATCAGTAATTCGCATAAAAAAACCTCCTAACGAGCAATTATATTTCTCATATAATATATTCGGTTTTTTAAATTATCAAGGGGTGTTTTCACCCTCTGCCGTTTCGACGTCAGATGCATCGCGCAGCTCCTCCAGTTCAGCCACAAACGCCTTCCGGGAAATGCCGCTCACCAACCTCAGGGGAGGTGGTTTCAACGTGATATCGAATTGAGGGTTTGTACTGAATTCCTGAGCATCGAGGTATTGCACCAACACCGCGAGCACCATCAACGTGGCGGTAATCCCCGCCGCCCAACTAAAAACACGCCGCGCAGCAACGGTCACCAGGTAACGCATATGAGCATACAGGGCGGCAAGCAGTATCAGCCACAGGCCCGCCTGCCTGGTAAAATTCAGCCCGCCGTCACTGTCAAGCATATAGCAGATGAACCCGGTTATCGTGTCAACGCCGGCCTGTAACATAATCGCCACGGCGGCAATTCCGCAGTGGATCAGAAAATTCCATCGGCCCAGCAATAAGCGGCTGGGAAACGACCACAGGGCAGCCCAGGCCATAACCACGGCAACCAGGGCGACCTGCTCCGTCACCATGCGCACATGTTCGACGGCTTCACTCGAACCGAGATAATAATCGAACCCCTGGTAAAGGACGGCTCCGAAATAGACCAGAACCAACACCCAGGGACGTTCGATCAGGCGCAGGGGGGCGTGTATCGGTCGATCGACCAGAGTGTCGGGTAGAGGGCAGTCGTGGCGACGAAAACGGAGTGTCGTACGCCCCAGCCTGAACAGGCCATCATTTTCGACCAGCCCCTGGGGGCGACGCTCTTCTCGCACACCGAAATAAACTCCGTTGAGGCTGTCCAGGTCGACAATCCTGGCCAGCCCTTCATGCCAGGAGATCGTGACGTGATGTGGGCTGACATAAGGGTCATCGATGACGATATCGTTATCGTACGCTCGCCCGATTTGCAGCAGATCACCAGACAACGGAAAACGGCGGGCAACCTTTCCGGTACGATCCAGAATTTCCAGCCAGCCACGCACGGTAACCGGGCCATCTGTAACGACAGATCCGCTCAGGGTTTCGGTTGCCATGTGACACCCTCCAGGTAGCGGTCGATAAAGTCCGATGCATAAACATAGCTGACTCCGGTCAGCGAAAGGCTTGTGCGCATGGCCTGATGCGGCTCATGTACCGTGAAACCGGACAAGTACACGTCGTACAGTTCAGGGAAACGCTTGTAGCCACGCATGCAGACCGAAACTTTCAAAGTGAAATCACCCTGATCGAGAAGTTCTGAGGTGCACGAAAAACGGCTCATGTCTTCCTCATCGCCACCAAAACCGAAAGCGGCTCTCTGTGCCCTCCTCTCAAGCAGGTTGTAGAACCTGAATCGATCGAGACCGGTCGACTGATAAAGCTCGTGCCGAAAAGCTATCTCGCCCACGGAGAGCCCTTCGGAAAGATAGAGTTGATCCTGAGTCGTGCAGGTCTGAAAGCTGAGCTCGTAGAGAGCTTCATCTTCCTTGCGCGAATGCCCCCAGCAATGAATATAGTTCGCCAGCTCTCCAGGCAGGGTATAGGCACCCAGAGCCATACGTTGGAAAGGCTCTGCCAGCAATCCTTCATAGGTGCGCTGCTGGTTCGCAAGCAATTGCTTACGGATCGCCCCCAGCGGTTGCTCCTGTTGAGCTTCACTTGAACTTGCCGCAAGGAGGTTTTTCAGCTTGACCGCGGGCACCAGAAAGCTGACCTGATTGCCTGCCGTCGCGACATTCACCCCGATCACTTTTCCCGCCGAGTCGAGTGCCGGACCACCACTCATGCCGGGGTTGATTGAGCCGGTAAAATGGATTCGATCGTAGAGCGATTTTTCCTGGTAGCCATTGTAGGTACCCTCCACGATCGTCAGACCAAGATCGAAGGGATTACCAAGGGCATAAACAGCGACACCCTGAGACAACGCCTCGCTTGAGAGCTCCAGCGGATCCGTTTTGAGTTCCCCAGACTTCAGCAAGGCCAGATCGTTGACAACATCGACCGCAACCAGCTCAAGTGGGCCGGAGCGACCATCCTGATAGTGAAACTCCGCATGGAACTCTTCTGGCTCCATGACCATTTCAGCAACCACGTGATAGTTGGTGGCGACCAGGCCGTTCTTTGAAACGACGAACCCCGAGCCGAACCCGGCCTTGAGCTCGGTACTGCGATCAAGTATGCGCACCTGCAGCACGCGGTCACCGTAACGGGCAAATAACTGCTGAGAGGTCATTGCCGCCGCAGCCCCCGCCCACACCATCACAGCGCCCAAAATGCCGGGAGCAATTAATCGAAAAGACCGTTTCACGAAATAATGCAACATGGCGTCATTAACCCAGAAGAGCCGAATCATGTCAAGGAGCCTTGCAGGTGGCCAGGAACCTTCTACAATAATAGATATACAGACCAAAACCTTCGCCCTTATGGAGGAGAATATGACCGGACTTAACCAACAGGACGATAAAGTAACCCGCCTTATCCGCTACTGTCATGGGGACAGACAACAGGCCGAAGCGGTGTTCAACCACCTGATCACCAGGAAATCGATGAGCTTTGAACTTCCCGAGGGGGAGATGGTACTGAGCCCCGAAGAGCACGACGAATTTGTCGAACGCTTCAGCGCTGAAGTCGAACCGACCATCTGGGAGTCGAAGCGCCTGAAAAACTGACACCTCCACCCCTGTGTTTAGAGACCGAATATAAAAGGCCAGCAGTTAAAAAAACTGCTGGCCTTTTATTAGAAAAATATGTACTATCGTGACAAATGAATAACGCTGTTTTGCTCGTCGAGGCCCCATTTTATGGGGTTTGTTTTTTCTCTAGCCTCTCCCGTCGCCTTTGGTAAAACACTCTTTACCTGCACTCTTTACATCCATACTACATGCAGCGACACACTCCGGGAGGAGTCTTTCATGTTCGATCTCACCAACGTAACCATCAAGCGCAAGCTGGTCCTGATCGCCGCGATCTGTATCACGGCCCTGCTGCTCAACGCTTCGCTTTCCCTCAACAAGCATCGCCAGACCATGCTGGACGATCGCTACACCAAGACCCGCCACGTCGTCGAAACCGCGACTTCGACGGTCGAATACTTCCACGGACTCTACGAAAGCAGCGAACTGAGCGAAGAAGAGGCCAAGCTAAAGGCCATGAGCGCCATAAAAAGTATGCGCTACGAGAAGAATGATTACTTCTGGATCAATGATATGGGACCGGTCATGGTCATGCATCCGTTCAAGTCTGAACTCGATGGTCAGGACCTGAGCGGCTTCAAGGACCCCAACGGCAAGCACCTGTTTGTTGAAATGGTCAACACCGTGCGCAAGCAGGGGGCCGGGTTTGTCGACTACCTGTGGCCCAAGCCGGGATTCAACGACCCGGTGCCGAAGATTTCTTATGTCAAAGGCTTTGCACCCTGGGGCTGGGTAATCGGCTCCGGGATCTATCTCGACGATGTCGGCGCCTCGTTCAAGGACGAGCTGTTCAGCTTCCTGTGGATCAGCGTGATCATGTTGGCCCTTGTCGGGATCATGGTCTGGCGTGTTTCCCGCTCTATCACCATGCCGCTCCGCTCGGCTCTCGACGCCGCCCAAAAGCTGGCCGGCGGCGATGTCCGTATCGAGTTCGTCAAGCACGGGCGTGACGAGACCGGCCAGTTGCTCGAAGCTATGGAAACAATGGTTGCCTCGCAGCGTGCGGTAGTCAATCTCTCCAAGGAGATGGCCAACGGCAACCTGAATGTCTCCATCGCCAAGCGCTCAGAAGCCGACGAGCAGATGGAGTCTCTGGGACGCATGACCGCCAAGTTGCGCTCAGTGGTCGAGGAAACCAAGTCTTCAGTTGAGCAAGTCATCTCCGGCAGCCAGGCGTTGAGCGCCTCGTCAGAGCAACTTTCACAAGGGGCCAGCGAACAGGCCAGCTCGGTCGAAGAGACGGCTGCAACAATCGAAGAGATGACGGCCAACATCCGCCAGAATTCGGAAAACGCTCTCGCCACCGAAAAAATAGCCAACCAGGCCTCTGAAAACGCCCGTCAGGGCGGTGAAGCGGTCACCCGCACAGTGACGGCGATGAATGAAATCGCCAGCAAGATCATGATCATTGAGGAGATCGCCCGCCAGACCAACCTGCTGGCCCTGAATGCGGCCATCGAGGCTGCGCGTGCCGGGGAGCAGGGCAAAGGTTTCGCCGTGGTCGCCTCCGAGGTTCGCAAGCTCGCCGAACGGAGTCAGCTGGCTGCCGGGGAAATTAACGAGCTGTCCTCCGACAGCATCGAAATTGCCGAACAGGCTGGCACCCTGTTTGAAAATATTGTTCCCGACATCCAGAAAACGGCGGAGCTGGTACAGGAGATCGCCGCTGCCAGTCGCGAACAGGACTCAGGGGCAAGCCAGATGAGTCATGCCATCCAGCAGCTCGACACGATTATCCAACAGAACGCTTCCTCGGCCGAAGAAATGGCATCCACGGCTGAAGAGCTCAACTCCCAGTCCCGTCACCTGGAGGAAATGATTGCCTTCTTTCAGACGGGCCAGGTAAATTCTCATGTGTCACGCCCAGACCTCAGTCCGGTAAAGCCTGCCAGACCGAAACCGGCCCCTAAACCGGCTCAGCCTGTAATCCCATCCGCATCGGCAAAAGCACCATCTGACACTGACTTTGAAACCTTCTAGAACCTGATGGGCCGGCCTCGCAACCGCGAGAGCCGGCCCATTTGATCCGTTCGTCGGCGTTCTATCTCCTAGCTCCCCAACCCCTCTTCCCTGAGGAACCTTGTCAGTCGCTCCAGATCGCCCCTCGAAAGGTCGTTGAACTCAACACCGAATCCACTTGGCAAATTGAGCTTGGATCTCAGCGGCCCGGCCTGATTGACCCATGCCACTCGCCCCTTGCATACGATCGCATCGTCACTACCCGGAACGAAAAACTCGAGTGTCAAGGGAGTTTCCATCGGCAGAACCTTGCCCGTCTCCAGGAACAATCCGCCATGACTCAGGTTAATTGTATAGTCGTGCAGGGTAAGCTGGTCTTCAACCCCGTAACGCACCAACACACGTGCCGGTTTGCGCGGCTTCGCTCGTCCCGCAAGACGCAGATATCGTCGCGCCGTTTCCAGCATTTCACGCCGGTTGATCGGCCGCACCAATACTTCGTCACAGCCAGCCACCTTGCAACGCTCAATACTTTCCGGCACATCATCCATCACCAGCACGACTGGAATCATCCAGAGGTCCGGGTCTTCCTTCAGTTCCCTGCAGCAGTCGGCACCATCCATCTCCGGCATCTCGAGGTCCATGATGATCAGGTCGGGAACCATGTAGCGCGCCATCTTAAGGGCTTCTTTGCCGCTCATCGCAACCACGACCTGGCAATCCTCACGATCCAGATAAGAACGCTCAACCTCCAGAAACAACCGTACATCGTCCACAAGCAGGACTGTCTTGCGCTGCGTCACGCTGCACCTCCCGAGTTTTCTGCTACGTCCTCCGCCGGGTTTTCAGCAGGTTCCGGCCCCAGCATGACTGCCAGCCAGCGGGCAGCTTCATTACCCTCCAGAGCCAACTTGACTGTCATGGTCAGCGGTACCGAAAGTACCATCCCAATCGGGCCGAACACCCACCCCCAGAAAACCAGTGACAAGAATACCACAAGCGTTGAAAGTCCGAGCCCCCGGCCAAGAAACTTCGGTTCAATCACGTTTCCGGCCACGAGATTAACCAGCAGGTAACCAGCTGCAGCCAGCAACGCTGTCAGAGCGCCGAGCTGCAGATAAGCAACCAGTACCGCCGGCACCGCAGCAATAATCGAACCGATATTGGGAACAAAATTAAGCACAAAAGCCAGCACCCCCCACAACACCGGGAAGTCGACCCCCAGAACCATCAACCAGAACGTCACACAGAGACCGGTGCCGAAGCTGACCAGGGCCTTGATCAACATGTAGCGCTTGACCCCCTCGACAAATCTTTCAAATTGCTTCATGGTCCTGGCAACATCTCCGAATGCCAGGGTGAGCTTAATGCGGAACGTTGATACCTCCAGCAAGATGAACACCATAGTAATAATAATCAGGAACGAGTTGGTCAACACACTGCCAAGAGCCGAAAGCATCCGCGTCGCCATGCGCATGGCCGCTCCGGGGTCAACATATTCTCGAAGGGCCTTCTCGCCGATATCGATCCCTTGTTGCTGCAACCAGCCTACCACTCCGCGAGCCTCTTCCTGCAGCCGGTCCTGATAGGACGGCATCGCCTGGTAGAAATTGTCAATGGAACTTCCGACCAGGGCCGAGAACATCAGCAAAAGAATCACCAGGCCCAGGATCACCAGCAGTACAGCCAAGGTCTTGGGAACCCCGCGCCGCATCAACCAGAACATGCCCGGCGCACAGATTACGGCCCCGAACACCGAGAGCAGAAACGGCACGAGCAGGCTGTCAATGGCGCGCATACCGGCGATCATAACGACCAGCCCGGTCACAATGAGCATGGTGCGTGCCCAGCGTTCGTGCGCACCCACCTCTTGCGGGTCCTGATTCATCACTTCCCCCTTCGTCAAGTCAGTCGTCTTGCTTCAACAGCCGGGCCCCCACCCAGTGGTTGGCAAACTGGCTCGCGGTACGCCCACAGCGTTTGCTTTTCTCATGCGACCAGGCTAACGCGGTGCGGCTCAGTTCGGCGCCCCATACCACCTCAAGCTGGTGTTGACGAGCCAGGTTCTCGACGCATTGCCGCACAACGGTAAGATAATGGTCCTGGCTGAAGGCACGGAATGCGACCCATAACCCGAAGCGATCCGACAACGAGATTTTCTCCTCAACCCCCTCACCATGATGCACTTCATTATTGACCATTTTGGCACCGAGGTTATCCGTGGGATACTCCGGCAGCAAATGCCGCCGGTTCGAGGTTACATAGATGCGCACGTTTTCCGGGGCCGAGTAGACCGACCCGTCAAGCGCACTCTTGAGCATCTTGTAAGAGGTTTCTCCCGGCTCGAAAGAGAGATCATCGCACAGAAGAATAAACCGAAACGGCTCCTTCTTGATGGCCGCAAAAATATCCGGCAACGAGGTCAGATCCATCTTGTCAACCTGAACCACACGCAGCCCTCGCTCTGAAAATTCGTTCAGAACAGCTCTGACCAGCGATGACTTGCCGGTGCCGCGCGTTCCCCACAGCAGCACGTTATTGGCCGGATAACCGCGTAAAAATTGATCGGTGTTGCCGATAACAGCCTGCTTCTGTGCGTCAATGCCGAGCAGACCCTCAAGGCGTATCGGGTCGAGGTGTGCGACCGGCTCGAGGTAACCGGAAAAGGCATGCTTTCTCCAACTGGCGGCATGACATTTTTGCCAGTCGATCTTTCCGATGGCCTCCGGCAACAGCTGCTCGATACTGGCGAGCACCCGTTCCAGCTGAGCAACAACTTCAGGTTTTAATGGCATGACCCCTCCTGTATGACGCTGCTTATGCCCAGCCCATGACCACCAGATTCAGCAGTCCGATCAAGGCGCCGAGAAGGGCCCCGAACAGGTTAATATACTTGAACTGCTCTTTCATGACCCCCATCAAAAGCCCTTCGACCTGAAGCAGGTCGAGTGAGTTGACCTTGTCTTCAACGATCCGTGAGACCTTTAATGTTTCAATCAGTGGCGGGACTTCCTTGCGCAACAACTCTTCGAGCTGCAACAGTGCGCCCGCTTCGAGTTCCTCACGCACATCTGCCGGCAGTCTTGCCGAAAGCTTGCCGAGTGGAGCCCGATACAGCCAGTGCTCCATTTTCTCGCTGAGGATTTTACCAAAGGATTCGCGCGCGCCAGGTGAGCGTAAGCCTGCCAGTAGCCGCGCGATGAGATCCGTGCGCCACTCTTCAAGCCGGCCCTCCGGGAAGGCCTGCCCGAGAAGGGTCTTGAAGCTGCGGTCCTTGATTCTGTCATAGGCGCTCTCCAAGGCCTGCATGGCCACATCGACAGAACGCGGCCCGGTGACAACCTCTATCAGTCGTGCACGGACATAACTTTTTACACCGACCACTTTTTCATACGGGAGCTTTTCAACATAGCTGTTCAAAGGTTGGTCGAGAAGCAGATCAAGCCGCTCGCACAGAAGTTCTCCAACCTGCTGCTGGGTTTTCTCTTCCCTGAGCCAGCGGGCAATTTCATCCCCGGCCTTGTCAAGAAACTCCGGCAATCGGTCGTAGAGCTTATCCATGTTAAAGAAGCCTGCCAACAAGCCGGAAAGACCTTCGAGTGAGTCAAGGAAGGCCTCGACCCCTTCGCGGGCCTTGCTGACCAGGCGCTGACGAAAAGCCGGATCGTAGAGCAGACCACCGAGCTTTTCAAGCAACGGCGGGATTTCGTTTTGCAGCTGTTCACGAGCAACCTGCAGCAGATCGTCCGGAAGGATTTCACGCAGGCTCTTTTCTGAGCCCAGCAGTTGTTCGAGGCGTTCATCGATAAACCGGCCTACTTCCCGTTCAGCCTGTGTAGAGCCGAGCACCTGGATCAAACGCTGCTCGAGATGTCGCCGCCACTGTTCGTAGCTGTCGCCATCAAGATAGCTGTTCAAATCTCGCGCGAGCAACGCATCACTCTGGCGATGCAGGTAGTCTGTGAGACGCTCTTCGAATTCATGCGACTCGAGGTAGTTAAAGACGGTGCGGGTAATCTTCCAGGCGAGATGATCACTCAGTTCCCGGAAACGCTCCCGAAACTGTTGCGGCACCAGGCTCTCGACAGCCCCGAATTCGCGATCGAGGAAACGCGCCAGTTTGTCGCTGACCGCCCCCTTTAGTTCCCGCCTGAAACCAGGATGCTGAAGGGCGTTGCCGACGTCACCGCTGGTCAGCAGGTGGCTGCCGACCATCTCGCCCATGCGTTGTGCCAGCTCACCCCGCTTGGTTGGAATAATCCCGGGAGTCAGTGGTACCCTGACACCAAGCAGGCGCCATTCCCGCAGCGGCCGAAACAGCATACGGATCGCGACGTAGTTGGTCAGGTAACCGATCAGCGCTCCCAGCAGCGGCGGGAGAATATAGGGCAGATACGCGTCCATAAGAAGTTTCAGGCCATCAACCTTCCATTTCGATCTGCGAGTGGTCGCCAATACTCATGCGCCGCGGAGAACCAATCAGCCTTACCGAGTCGCCAAGCAGCGTCTGTTCCAGCAACATATCGACAACCTCACTGTCGGTATTGATGATCGATTCACGCACGATGCTGTTTTCGATACGACTGTTGGCCGCCACAGAAACATTCGGGCCAAGAATTGAATTGACCACTTCGACGCCAGGGGCGAGGTGAACCGGCTCAATCAGGACCGAGTTTACAACCTTGCCGTGATTATGGTTTCGCCCCTTCAACAGGTAGCGATTGGTTTCGAGCAGGGTCTCCGGTTTGCCGCAGTCGAGCCAGGCATCGATCTCGGGCGCCTTGAAGAAAAGGCCGTCCCTGACCATGCGCATGAAGACCGCCGGCAGATAGAACTCTCCCTTGACCTTGTCACCCTCCGCGATGCTCTTCTCCAGATAATCGACAAACTGCCCGGCATCCTTGAGGTAGTAAAGTCCGACCTGGGCCAACCTGGACACCGGGGTGTCCGGTTTCTCGACCATGTCGACGATGCGTCCGTTCTCAACCACGTTGACCCCGAAGCGCTGATAGTCTTCAACCTCCTTGGAATAGATCAGGCCGTCACAATCTGCACAAAGGTCTGGAATCTGCTGAAGGTCAGCGACGAAAATCGTATCATTGAAGACCACCAGGACATCATCTCCCGCGTTGATACGTGGAGCCGCCAGGGCCACCGCGTGCGCCGGGCCGAGACGTTCCTTCTGGACCAGGTAGCTGCACTGCAGTTGCGGAAACTTCTCCTGCATAAAGGCTTCTATCTGGTACCCGTTCTCGTCGGTAATAAAGATGTACTCTTCCGGCTCGACGGCAGCCAGGCGCTCGATGATGTGTTGCAAAACCGTTTTGCCGGCCACTTGCACCAGCGACTTGGCCTTGGTATGTGTGTGAGGGCGCAGGCGTGTTCCTTTACCCGCAACCGGAAGAATGACCTTCATCGGAGCCTCCTTGCGTTTATAACTTTTCCTGTGAGGGAAAACAGGTTAATTTATCGCCTTACTCAAGGAGCAGGCATTGACTACACGTAAACCTAAAGACCAACTGGTACGTATCGTTTCGCGCGACGGACTGCTGCGTGGCGTAGCCGTCGACACTCGAGAACTGACAGAAGAAATCCGCCGGCGCCAGCAGAGTGACCCGACCGGAACCGTAGCCCTCGGACGTCTCGCCAGTGGTGCAGCTCTGCTCGGCGCGCTGCTGAAACAGGACCAGCGGCTGGCGCTGGCCATCGAAGGCAATGGAACCATGCAGCGGCTGTATGCCGAAACCGATGCAACCGGCCAGCTTCGTGCATCCGCCAAGCAACCGGTCGCCGGCCTCCCACCGAAGAATGAACGGTTCGATGTTCCGGGCGCCATCGGTCGGGCCGGCTTTCTGTCCGTCACACGCGACCTCGGCCTTAAGGAGCCCTATCAGGGAACCGTGCAACTCTACACCAGCGAGATCGCCGAAGATCTTGCCTATTACCTGACGACATCGGAACAGACACCCTCGAGCGTAGGACTCGGCGTTGCACTCGACCACCAGGGATGCGTGTCTGCCGCTGGAGGTTTTTTAATCCAGTCGATGCCACCGGGGGATGACGCCTCCCTGCAGCAGCTTGAAAAGCGCCTCCAACAGCTTCCGGGGTGTGCACAGATGCTGAACGACGGCATTCGCCCGCTGGAAATTCTCGCACGAATTTTCGACGACATCCAGTTCGATGTCCTCAGCGAATACCCCCTGGTTTTCCGTTGCCGCTGTTCGCGAGAGCAGGTACGGCGCATTGCCCGTCACCTGCTTGCCCAGGAGGGAAAAGCCCCCGAGGAGGATGAACTGGTTATTACCTGCGAGTTCTGCCGCCAGAGCTACTCGTTTCCGACCCCCGAGTTGCTTTCCTGAGTCTCCAGGGCCAGAACCTGTAAAGGGGCCTCACTCTTTGCATCCAAAGCAAATTCCACCTTCTCCATATCTACCCCGCGACTGGCCAGGTAGCGCTCGACAAGCGCCATGCGTTGCTGCGCAAGACGCTTGTCATAAGCGTCGCCATGTTCCGTCTGCGCAGCCAGGACAAACCTCCACTGCTGCCAGGGGAACTCCTTGATCATTTCGACCAGAGGATCCAGAACCTCTGTTCCTCCCGGAAACGGCAGTACGGCATCTGCAGCAAACAGTTTACCGGCCGTATAAACCACAGCCTGACGCCCTTCAATTGAGCGCACTTCGCCTCCAGGCAACAGAGACAGCTTTTGTGAGAGATCGGTTTTCGGTTTAACCTCCGGCCGGGAGATTGCAACTGCCTCGGGCGCCGGACTCGGGCCAACGGTCGGCGCGCAGCCATACAGGACAAGAAACAAACAGAGCATCACTCCAGCAAAATATGTTTTCATACAACCTCGACTCTCTGCTTTTTTAAACGCTCAAGCAGCTGCACGGCGCACCAGCCGTTGAACACCCCGGTTACCAGCGCGAACAACAGATATAGCGGAAACAGTCGCCACAAACCATCATGACGGAGCAAAAACATCCAGGCAATCGCGAACTGGCCCAAGGCGTGACCGGCAGCACCTAGCGCCGAAATACCTATCGGACCTGCCCATCGTTGCGACATTTTCCAGACTCCGGTCATCACCATTAATGCGCAGAGGCCACCTCCCAGCGACAGAAAAAAACCCGGCGCAAACAGTTTCCCGAGAATCAGCGCCCCAATGCCGATACGCGTAAGCGTAAGCCGCCAGGCGGCGCCCGATCCGTACAGAAACAGCACCACAACCGTCAGGATGTTGGCGAACCCGAATCGAAACCAGGGGGCCGGAGAGGGCAGCACCCCTTCACCAACATGCACGAGGATGGCCATGGCTGTAAACAGGGCCATGTAGACTCTGCGCCGGGCGATCTCGAGTGGCAAAGACTCACTCGGTGATAAAGTCATATGCGGCTTCCCGGTCTTCACCCCTGATTCGCAGCAGGAGCCTGTTGGGAAGACATGCCACCACATCTCCCTGTCGGTGTATCTTCCCCATGCGCATGCAAATCTTCCCGGGGCAGCTCGCTGCTGCCACCCAGGCTTCTCCAGCAGCGACGTGAAGTATGGTCGGGCCGAGCTCACCCGGTATGACCACTCGCTTCTCTTAATTCAACGGCGCCACGTAGACCACGGCGCCATTCTGCTCTACTACCAGTTCATTCCCTGCCACATGGTGCAGGCTCCACCATATCCCTGCCAGTGCCCCGACCAGCAACAACGCCACAACGGCCCGGTCGAATACGCGAGCGGCCTTCCAGAA
>PKUI01000186.1 GCA_002869605.1 Desulfuromonas sp.
ACCGCCGCAAAGCCCCATTCGACGGCCTCTTCGCACAGGTCGTTAATCTGCGCCAAGCTCGTTTCCGGCTTGAGTAGCGTATGGTCGATGAAAGCAGCGGGTGAGCTCATCGAAGAGTCAGGTACGGTAATCGGCATTGATACGTACGTAATCGTAGCTTAAATCCGAGGTGTAATAACTCGCACAGCCGTTGCCCAGACCGAGATCAACAATGACCTTGAATTCGGGCCGTTTGAGTACTTCGGAGGCCCTTGCCTCGGCCTCGGGGCCGGTGGTGACACCGAAGCGATAGACCTCGGCATCTTCGAAACAAAGCGTCGCCTTCGCCTCATCGATCTCGGCGCCGGAATATCCGACCGCGGCGATAATCCGCCCCCAGTTGGCATCCTCTCCGAAGAAGGCCGTCTTGACCAGGCTCGAGGTGGCAACCGCACGAGCGGCGGTCCTTGCCTGTTCATCATCCAGGGCCCCCTGCACGCTGACCTCGACCAGCTTGGTCGCGCCTTCACCGTCGCGTACGATCATCTTGGCGAGATCGATCAGCACCACCTGCAGCGCCGCCTCAAATTCTTCAGCGGCCGCACTACCAGCTGTGATCTTCTCACCGCCAGCCTCGCCGTTGGCCAACACCAGTACCATGTCGTTAGTCGAGGTGTCGCCATCGACGGTGATGCTGTTGAAACTCTTCTCAACGCAGCGGGTCAGAGCCTGCCGCAGTAAATCCTGTTCGACCTCGGCGTCACACAAAACAAACGCGAGCATGGTCGCCATGTCAGGGTGGATCATTCCGGCACCCTTGGCGATCCCGAGAATTGTGTAGCTCCCTTCACGCCGCTCAATCCGCTGCGTGGCCATCTTACTGTAGGAATCGGTGGTCATGATCGCCTCGGCAACCGACGATGCACCATCCACAGAAAGCTGTCCGGTCAGCGCCGGGACACTCCGCTCGAAGCAGCCCATCGGCAGGGGGACCCCGATCACACCGGTGGATGAAACTACCACCTGCTCAAGGGGCATTTCGAGCACCTCGGCGGCCAACTCGGCACAGCGCTGCGCATCGCTGGCACCCTGTGCCCCGGTACAGGCGTTGGCGTTGCCGCTGTTGACCAGTATCGCCTGGCAACAACCGCGCTCGGTAACCGCACGACTGAGCACGACCGGAGCCGCAACCACCTTGTTACGGGTAAAAACCCCGGCACACTGGGCCGGCTTATCCGAGACGATCAAAGCGAGATCGAGCTTGCCCTTCTTCTTGATCCCTGCGGCACAGCTGGCAAATCGGAAACCCTTAACGCTCATGTCTTTAGCATCCATTGACGTTACCTCGCGGGCTTAACTCCCGCAGCACTTTTTGTATTTCTTACCGCTGCCGCAAGGACACGGATCATTGCGTCCAACCTTGTCGTCGTCACGCTTGAGCGGCTGTTTGACGGCCCCTTCCTTTGGAGCACCAACCTTATTGAGGTCGATCTGCTGGCGACGCCGCTCGGCCTCGAGGCGCTCGACATCCTCCTCCCTGGCGAGCTGAACGCGGAAGATCTTGTTGACCACCTCCTGGCGGATGCGCCCCATCATCTCCATGAACAGACCGTAGGCCTCGCGCTTGTATTCTTCCTTGGGGTTTTTCTGCCCGTAGCCGCGCAGCCCGATCCCTTCCTTGAGGTGGTCGATGGAGAGCAGGTGATCCTTCCATTGTGAGTCGATCGACTGCAGCAACAAGAACTTGAGCATCTGCTCCATGACAGGCGACGTAAATTCGGCTTCCTTCTCCTCGAAGCGTTGCATGGCCTGCGCGCGGAGTGACTCCTCCAGCCCTTCGCCAGAGAGGTTGGCCTCCACCTCCGGCAGCTGCGGCGGGAAGTTGAACAGCCCGATAAAATCTTCCTGCAGCGATTCCCAGTTCCAGTTGTGGGGGTTCTTGTCCGGGCAGAAGGTCGCGATCATATCGCCGAGCTGCTCATCGACGATACCGATGAAGGTCTCCTTGATCTCCTCGCCTCCCAGCACGCTGCGACGCTGTGAATAGATCACCTCACGCTGGCGGTTCATGACATCGTCGTATTCGAGCAGATGTTTACGAATATCAAAGTTATGCGCCTCGACCTTACGCTGCGCATTCTCGATCGCCTTGGAAATCAGGCCATGCTCAATCGGTTCGTTCTCCGGCACGCGCAGCTTGTCCATAACGAAAGCGACGCGGTGCGAACCGAAAATCCGCAGCAGGTCGTCATCGAGGCTCAGGTAGAAACGGCTCTCGCCCGGATCCCCCTGACGTCCACTACGTCCACGCAGCTGGTTGTCGATACGCCGCGACTCGTGGCGCTCGGTGCCGAGGATATACAGCCCCCCCAGTTCCAGGACCTCCTGCTTCTCCGCAGCGCAAACGCCCTTGCATTTCTCCAGTGCAGCAACAAAGGACTGCTCATCGGCGTCCTCGCCCACCTCACGCCTGGCGAGCATTTCTGGATTACCGCCGAGCACGATGTCGGTACCACGACCGGCCATGTTGGTGGCGATGGTGACGGCCCCCTTGCGGCCGGCCTGCGCGACGATCTCGGCTTCTTTTTCATGGTGCTTGGCATTGAGCACGTTATGCGTAATGCCGTGCTTTTTCAGCAACGCATGCAGGGTCTCCGAATCTTCGATGGAGATGGTCCCGACCAGCACCGGCTGCCCAGTAGCATTTCGCTGTTTGATATCTTCGATGACCGCGTTGAACTTCTCCTTGCCGGTTTTGTAGATCAGGTCCGCGTTATCGATACGCACCATCGGGCGGTTGGTCGGGACCACCGACACATCAAGATTGTAGATCTCGGAAAACTCGGCCGCCTCGGTATCCGCAGTTCCGGTCATCCCGGAGAGCTTGTCGTACATGCGGAAGTAGTTCTGGAAGGTAACGGTCGCAAGCGTCTGATTTTCGCTCTCGATCTTCACCCCCTCCTTGGCCTCGACCGCCTGGTGCAGGCCGTCACTCCAGCGTCGTCCCGGCATCAGACGTCCGGTGAACTCGTCGACGATCTGAACCTCGCCGTCTTTGACCACGTAGTCGACGTCCCGCTTGAACAGGGCATGCGCCTTGAGTGCCTGGTTCACATGATGCAACAGCTCGATATTGCCAGGATCGTATAGATTCTCGATCCCAAGCAGCTTCTCGACCATGGCGACCCCTTCCTCGGTCAGAGCCGAGGATTTGGCCTTTTCATCGACGGTATAATCACCGGTGTACTCACGCAGGGTCTGGCCGATCTTACCCCCTTCACGATGCTCGATCACTTCACCTTTTTTGAGCCTCGGGATAACGTGGTTCACCCGGTAATAGAGTTCACTCGACGCCTCGCTCGGACCGGAAATAATCAGCGGCGTACGCGCCTCGTCGATAAGAATCGAGTCGACCTCGTCAACGATCGCGTAGTTCAGGTCACGCTGCACATACTCCTGAAGATCGAACTTCATGTTATCGCGCAGGTAATCGAACCCAAACTCGTTGTTGGTACCGTAGGTGATATCGGAAGCATACGCCTCCTTGCGCTGATGATCGTCGATGCCGTGTACGATCACCCCGACCGTGAGCCCGAGAAACCTGTGTACCCGTCCCATCCATTCCGAGTCGCGGCTGGCGAGGTAATCATTGACGGTCACCACGTGAACACCGCGGCCGGACAGGGCATTCAGGTATGAAGGGAGGGTCGCCACAAGGGTCTTCCCTTCACCGGTCTTCATTTCAGAAATACGCCCCTTGTGCAGGATCATGCCACCGATCAACTGGACGTCAAAATGACGCATCCCGAGCACCCGCTTGCCCGCCTCACGCACCACCGCAAATGCTTCCGGTAGCAGATCGTCAAGCGTTTCACCCTGCTCCAGACGTGCACGGAATGCAGGAGTCATCGCCTGCAGTTCTTCATCCGTCATCGCCTCGAAACGGGGTTCGAGTTCGTTGATCTTGTTCACCAACGGCTGCAGCCGCTTCAGTTCACGTTCGTTTCGACTACCGACAACCTTCTTAACCAAAGTGCCAATCATGCACGTAGACTCCTCATTTCAACCACTGATTCATACGACGTTGTGCGGACAACTCAAAGCGCGAAGTTTAGCACATCCGCCAGCTTGCTCACAAGCCGATTTGACGCCCCTGTCCTATCCCGTAAAAACGAAAAAAGCCCCGGCAAAACCGGGGCTTCGAAAGCATCAAGCAAGAGACCTAGATGAACTTGTGCGGATTGAGAGGCACACCATTCATACGCACTTCGTAATGCAAATGCGAACCGGTCGAGGTCCCGGTATTTCCAACTGCGGTGATCTTGTCACCACGCTTGACGCGCTGGCCAACCTTGACATAGATCTTGGAATTATGTCCGTAGTAGGTACGGTAACCGTAGCCGTGATCGATGACGACCAGCTTGCCGTAACCGGCTGCGGTCTCGGCACGGCTGACGACACCGTCCGCGGTGGTATAGACCGGGGTCCCGGTACGAGCGGCGACATCGAGCCCTTCGTGCATCTTCATACGTCCGCTGAAGGGTGATTTACGCATACCGAAGGTCGAGGTCAGCCATCCCTTGACCGGCCACCCTTGCGGCGTCGCACCGAGGAAAGAACGCTGGTCGTTAAGAAAACCCTGCACCTCTTCCTGGCTGTCGCGGCGTAAATCGATCGCCATGCGGATCGAGTCGATCTGACGTTGCAGCTCAGAGATTCCGCTCCCCGAATCGACCTCGAGAGGACCGCCGACACCGTTCATCAGGTCACCCTTCGGTCCAGCCAACTTGGCCATCACCCGAACCTTGGCATCATTCTGAGCCAGCACGACCATCTCCTTGCGGAGATCAGCAAGGTTAAGAGCCAAGCGTTGCAATTCCCGCATCTGGGTCTGGTTCTCTACACGCAGGCGGTACAATTCGCTTTCGTCAATTTTGGTCCGGGCATAGTCCCACATGGCGACGCTAAACGCGGAAACCAGCACCAGGCTCATGGCTACGATAGCGCGCATGACCGGGCGCTCCAGCACGTAGCGCCGAACCCGGTGAGACCCTTCCGGAATAATCAGCACAGTAAATTTCTTGGCAGACAAGTAAAACCTCCTGTACCCCCAAATAATACTTGCAGGATATCAACTGTGCATTATAGAGCGACAAGTCGGTATTCTGTCAAGTTTTTCCTTCATTTAGTGCTCTCGACAAGAGAGCCCCGAACACCCTACATCTACTCAATCGAATAAATCAATGCAGTCTCGTCGCAATCGGGGAATTTCACGCACTTGATGCAGTCGGCCCAGATCTTTTGCGGCAGCTCGGCCTTGTCAATCTCTTCGAAACCTAGTTTGCGAAAGAAATCAACCTGGTAGGTCAAAGCAAACACCCGCTTGAGCCCGAGGGAGCGTGCCTCCTCCAGGCAGGCCTCGACCAACTTGCGACCAAGTCCGTGCCCCTTGGCCTCCTCGCCGACGGCCAATGACCTCACCTCCGCAAGGTCCTCCCAGCTGATCTTGAGCACCGAAACCCCGACGACCCTGCCATCGCTCTCGGCGACATGGTAAGCCCGGATACGGTCGTAGATCTCGGCCAGAGAACTCGAAAGCATCAACCCCTGGGTAGCGTAGCCGGTCAGCAGATTTTGTATCGACTTGGCGTCTGCGATCCTTGCCTTGCGTATCTGCATCTCAATCCTCCTGGACAGGCCCTACGAGGGGCAGGCCATCTCGGGATTCGAAACCATCTCCCGGGCATGCTCTAGGGTCTTTTCCGTAATCTGGGCACCACCGAGCATGCGCGACATCTCCTGAACCCGCTGCTCGGCATCGAGCTTCGACAACCGGGTCAGGGTGCGCCCGTCTCGCTCCTGCTTGGCCACATGGTAGTGCCCATCGGCAAAAGCCGCCACCTGAGGGAGGTGCGTAATGCAGAGCGATTGACGCCCCGCCGCAACCCCCTTGAGTTTCGCCCCGACCGCAGAAGCTGCGCCACCACCGACTCCCGCGTCGACCTCGTCAAAGATCAACACCGGCACATCCCCGGCACTCGGGGTCGCGTTCTTCAGGGCCAGCATGATGCGCGAAAGCTCCC
>PKUI01000156.1 GCA_002869605.1 Desulfuromonas sp.
AGACTCAGGGTCATGAAGATCTCGTTACCATCAATTTTCATCGGCTCGGTAAACGCCTTGAGCAGTTTCCGCGCGACAAGGCGGGCATCCTCCTCGTCATGCAGATGACTGACCAGAACAATAAACTCGTCCCCACCGAGACGGCCGACCGTATCGATTTCTCGTACGACCGCTGAAATGCGCGAAGCGGTCTCCTTGAGCAGACTGTCGCCAACCGCGTGACCGAGGGTATCGTTGATGATCTTGAAACGATCCAGGTCAATGAAGATCACCGCGTACTTGTGCTCCTGACGTTTTGCCAGTGCCTGGGCTTGCTTGAGCCGCTCGACGAAAAACATGCGGTTCGGCAGGCCGGTCAGTTGATCGTGATGCGCCAAGTGGAACAGCTGGCGCTCAGCATTCTTGCGCTCAGTGATATCCCGACAGATCGCCCACAGCACCACGCTGTTGTCGGGTCCGGTACTGAGCGTCAGGTGCCCTTCGATATCGATCAGGCTGCCATCCCTTGCAACCAGACGCCCCTCCATAACACGAAACGGGTCCCCCTCAAGAACCCGCTTAAAGTTGGACATACATTTGGCGCGAGCGGAGTCCTCAATAATTTGCAGGATCTTGACCTGGTGGGACTCTTTGAGATCGTATTTGAGGGAATTATGCCAGGAACTGTTGGCATAAAGGATGTCCCCTTCCGGCGTAAAACTGAAAATCAGGTCGTTGGCGGATTCGAGGAATTTTGAGAGGCTCTCCCTGCTGGTGCGCACCTCCCGGTTTTCATGGCGCAGCGAATTCATCAGAAACGTGGCGGCGATCGACAGCACACCATTCAACATACATACCCAGATCCAGAACAGGAAAGAGAAGAGCGGGGTATGATGGGAATGGTCTTCGAAAAAAGGGACCTCGATAAAATGGAGCACACCGATGTACTCGGAGAGCAACAGGAAACCGAAAAGAACGCTGGCGAAAAAACCGAACCCGATCACCGATCGGCGCTTATCGAAGAGGATGGCCGCCTCGAAGGTAACCATCAGATAGAGCGGCCACGCCCAGCTTACGTCGCCACCGGTGAAATGAACCAGCACCGTCACGAACAGCAGGTCAAAAAACGCCTGCACCTTCATCAGACGCCGGTTGTGGATATATTTGTCCGGAAAGAAATTATAGAACGTGTTGTAGAGAACAACCAGGAGCATACAGCCAAACAGGACCAGCGACTGGCGACTGCTGAGGAAAAATCCGACCCCGCTGTGCTGGTAGGCTCCATACGCCGCTAAGCCGTAGAAACTGAAAACCGCCAACATGAACCAGCGGAAACGGGAGATCATCCGCACCCGAACCGGCAGCTCAGCAAAACTCCCCTCGCCCTCCCCTTCAAAATAGCGGGTCAGGATATTCTGGCTAGCCAGATCGAGCCAACGACGAAACATAAGTTTTTCGTTCATAACTAGAGTGAAATCCTGGAGGGCTTACTGCTGCGCGAAATCAAAAACTAAAGGCGGTAACGTGTTCGGGCATTTATTTTCAACTATTAAAAATTACCGCAAAATGAATCCTCACGTCAAGCAAATGCTCCACAAACCCCTAAAAACACGGATCAAAACAAGATCACCCCCACAAGCTAAACGCGGTATCGTGAAAGTTGAGTAAGCACCTGTGTAAATGACGATTCCGGCTCGCAGGTAATCGCTAGCTCCGTACCGGAGCGAGGATGGGCAAACGAGAGGCTGGTCGCCGCCAGCATCAGCCGGTGACAGGCAAAGTGCTCGCGGAAATAACGGTTATGTCGACCTTCGCCATAGTTGGTGTCGCCGATGAGTGGATGAAAAACGTGTTTCATGTGACGACGCAGCTGATGACGACGTCCGCTTTGCGGGCGCAGCTCGATCAGCGCGTAGCGACTGCTCGGATAACGGCCGACGGCAAAGGGGAGCTCATAACGTTCAAGCATGTTGTAGATCGTGCGTGCCTGCCGCGGTGGAGTCGCACTGTTGTTCGTCGCATCGAGGTCGACCAGGGGATGATCAATGACCCCGTGCGGTTCGACCCATCCCCTCACCAGGGCAAGGTAGCGTTTCTCAACAGATCCGCTTTGCAACATGGTGCCGAGAATTCCTGCAACGTTACGGCTGCGCGCAAACAACAAAACCCCCGATGTCGGACGGTCAAGGCGATGTGCCGGGTAAACCCTCGACCCGAGCTGATCACGTACGAGTTGCAGTGCAAAATGGCTCTCGCGTCGTTCCAGATAGGTGCGGTGCACGAGCAGCCCCGCCGGCTTATGCACGGCGACCATCTCCTCGTCGCAATAGAGAATCGGCAGTTCCGGCCTCTTCATCAGGAGTAATGCTCAGCCACAACATGCAGAGTGTCAAGTGTTGGAAAGTAGAGGGCACCAACCACCCGCCGTGACGGTTCCAGCGCGGCAAACAGTGTCACGTAGGAGGAAATCTGTGCAAAGTAGCGTTGCTGTTCACGCTCGAGGAAAGCGGGCATCTGTTCATCGTGCCGCGGGCTGCTGGTCTTGTAGTCAATGATCCAGCGAACATCCCGCTCATCCACGAAGGTGCGGTCAACCACCGCCTCGATCCGTTCCCCTTCATAAAGCCCCGAAAGCGGCAGCTCGCACTCCCCTAGAGTATGGTCATGCAACACCCAACGTCCCTTTTCTCCTGAGAGCGTCGCCGCCAGGCATCTTTCAACATCCTGGGCCGCGGTTACCACCTCGGGCGCTGGGCAGCCGAGATTTAGCAGCTGGCGTTTAATTCGCTCGTGCATCTCGTCAAGGCGCTCCAGCGACCAGTGATCCAACCCCTGTTGCGCGATGCGTTCCAGCCAGCCATGGACCACCGTACCGATAAAGCGCCGTTCGGCACCGGCGTCTGGAGAAGTGTCCCCAAGGTTACCCTCATCCGAGGCGCGGCGCATCTGGTGGTCGGCTACCGGCAAGGGCGGTGCTGGTCGGGGTGCGCACCAACCGGGTGGCAAGCGGCACAGTTGCGGCTCCGTGACGTTGTGCGGCAGATCGTCTACAGGCGCATCGATCAGCGTGTAGAGCTACTCAGCCATCAGCCGATCCCAGGCGACCGCAAGCAGAGAATTGCCTGGCGGGCGAAGCGGCTCGGATAACGACTTCAGATGCCCGGAGAGGGTCAGCGAACGACGGGCACGGGTGCACGCGACATACAACAGGCGCACGGTCTCAAAGTCGTTCTTGGCGGCATGAAGATCACCTATCGCCGAGTAGGTGGCATCTCCCGCCTGACCGGCATGCGCCGGAACCGGGGCCAACAAAAGGCCAAAGTCGGGGTGTTCCATCCAGCGCAGCAGTTCCTTGTCCTGACCGCGCACCGTGCGACCGAGCCCAGGCAGGTAGACATGATCAAACTCCAGCCCCTTGGATTTATGGATGGTCATGATCTGCAGCTGCGCTCCAGCACCCGGATCGGGCGCCGCGTACAGACCTGTCAGCGCCTGCTCCAGAGACTCGAGGCTTAGCAGGTCACCTCCCTGTTCCAGATCCGACAGAAGGTGCAGGTACTGACGGGCGTCTTCGCAGTCGGCATCTTCCCAGCAGGCCGGCCCACCGAGCGCCAACCAGGCTGCGTAAACTACGCGCGCCAACGGTTCTCGCCCGCGCCGCTCCAGACCGTTTTCGAGCACGGCATTAAAACGCAGCAACCGCTCCCGTTCATCGACAGCCAGCCAGTTAAGACGTGCAGGGTCGTTAAGCAGGCTCCATAGCGGAGTGTGGCGGTCCCCTTCACACAGGGTCAGCAACGACTCAAGCCGCAGGCCGCACCAGGGAGCACGCAATATCGTCTGCCAGGCCAGCCGGTCCCCCGGGTGCACCAGGGCGCGGGTCAGCGCAAGCAAATCGAGTACCGGTTGACGCTTATCGAGAGGTTCGAGCTCCTGGGCCTGGAAGCGTAAACACGCCTCCTTCAACACACGGGCGATCTCATAGGCGTGGCCACGCGAGCGGACCAGGATCGCGTGGCTGGCGTGGGGGTCACGATGGATCGTGGCCTCAATCCGCTCCACCAACAGCGCCGCCTCTCGGCCATCATCACGCTCTCCGAACAGTACCAGCTCCGCCGCTTCACCCGGCTCTACCGACTTATGGGGCAAAGCCGAGGCGAAGGTGATCGCACCGAGGGCCTCGTCCTCGAGCTGCGGAAACAGCCCTGCAAAGAGGCGGTTGTTCCATTCAACGACCCCGGCCTGCGAGCGGAAATTGACACTCAGTTGCAGAGACTCCAGAGATACGCTGCCGACACCCCGATGCATGGCGCGAAGAAACAGGCCGACCTCCGCTTCGCGGAAGCGGTAAATCGACTGCATCGGATCCCCAACCAGAAACAGGGTGCGCCCATCGTCCGGTTGCCAGCCGGCAACCAGGCGCTCGAGCAGCTCGAACTGCGCGAAGGAGGTGTCCTGGAACTCGTCCACCAGGATATGGCTGATACGGCTATCGAGCTGCAACAGCAGTTCTTCGGGTGACTCGCTCTCCCCCAGGGCAACCCGGGCGCCGGAGGCAATAGCGATAAAGTCGATGTGCCCCTGTTCGCGAAACACCTGGTCGAGCTCCGCCGCAGCGAGTGGAAGCAGATCGACCAGCGCCTGCAGCACCCGCCACTGGTGATCGCAATATTCCGGGTGCGGCAAGCGACGCAGGTCCGCAAGCGCAGCGGTCAAGGCCGCATCACTACGTAACTGGTCGAGGAAGTGCTGCATCCGCTCCTTCATCGACAGCGCCGGCTCCTGTTTGTCGGCCGTAAACCCCTGCCCCTTGGTGACCCGGGAGCGTACTTCACCATTCTTGGTCAGCAGCAGCTCGACCAACCCCAGCCACTCGGGAAGCCGCTCTGCCGTGGCCACGGGGAACTGCACGAGTCCGGCGAGCAGCCCCCCCACCCCGTCAGGGTCGAGGTTGCTGCCAGCGTAGCGGGCCAGTGTCAGCAGCTCGTCTTTGTCGCCATCAAGCATGCCCTCGAGCCGTAGCAGATGATGGGTGACATAGTCGGCGAGGCCCTGCTCGAGCACGGCCCGACTCTGCTCGTGGCGTTGCCCGAGCAGATGACGCAGCCACTGGTCACGACGCGCCAGCATCGCCACCAGCATATCGCGCAGCACCTCGAGACGATTGTCGAGGTGGCGCAGCAGCACGGCAACCGGTTTGCGCATCGTACTGCCGGCCAAACCCTGAAGCAGCACCCGCTCGGCGGCGTGGCGATAATCGTCGCGAGGATCGTCACAGATAGCCGGCGGTGCTCCAAAACGGGACAGCCAGGGCATGCGCCGCACCAGGTGCGCGCAGAAGCTGTCGATGGTGACCAACTGCAGAGCGTTGGGGTTACGACGCAACTGCCAGTTGCAACGGCGGTCCTGATCGAGCGCCGCGCGCGCCAGCTGCCAGGTGGTAAGCTCATGAGCGCTTTGCGGTGCTTCAGGGTTCTCGGCACGCGCCAACGCGCGAAGCAGGCGGGCACGCATCTCTGCAGCGGCCTTGCGCGTAAAGGTGATCGCCAGCACCTCCTCGGGGCGTTCGACGCGCGCCAGCAAGGCGAGGATACGCTGCGTGAGCAGTTCGGTTTTCCCCGAGCCTGCCGGGGCCTGGACAATAAACGAGCCTTCCGGGTCGAGGGCACGACGACGTTGCTGCAGGTCAGCGATCGGGGTCACATCACTCATCGTTACCCTCCGTCGCCTGCTGGCGATTTTCCAGAATCCGGCAGAGCATCGGGTAGTCGCAATAGCGGCAGGTGTTCTCGCCATCGAGCGGGTCGACCGCGGCAGCCCCCGCCACGAAGCTGTCACCGAGGCACGGCAGCACCTGGTCCCAATGTGCGAGCAGTGAGCCGAAGTCGAGTTCCAGCTCTTCCAAGCGTTCCTGCAACCGTTTCTCCGGCAGCCCCGGGAACAGTCCGTCTCTCCCCAGCCCCTTGAAGCGGCAGTCGCCACTACGCACCTGGGCAAACAACACCGCGGCGAGCTCCGCGGCGGGCAGGTTGTGAACGTAGACCGGAAGCTGCGGTTCGGCGATCCGTTGCTCAAG
>PKUI01000014.1 GCA_002869605.1 Desulfuromonas sp.
ACTTTTCTTGCTTGCCCAAGAAAAGTAAGCAAAAGAAGGCACCCCGAACTCCGTCACCCGACGACCGGGTGCCCTCGCTGTCCGGAAGTTTTAATCCAGCCGGCGCGCGTGCTCGCCAGACGGCAAGATTAAAATCCCGGCACTCGGTGACTGCGCACGGGGCCCCGTAAAGGCCATGGAACAATCAAAGATTTTCTCCTTCTCCCGTGTGACGCAGCCGGAGCAGCGGCGGCTCGCGCCGAAACAGGCCGAAGAGTTGAGCGTCAGCGAATGGCGAAGGCCCGGCGGTGAGCGTTGCTGCGCAGGGCACCCGCCGCGTGTCGGCGGGCAAGGAGGTCGGGCGCCCTTTTGCTTACTCTTTTGGTGCGTCACAAAAGAGTAAGCGTCGTCAGGGGGCGCGACCCCGGCTTTAAGCTCCCCCTGACAAACTACAAAAAAGGCTCCAACTCTATCCAAGAGTCGGAGCCTTTACCTATGAAGCAGAAACAACGTTCGTTCTGTAGCTAGAAATCAGCGTGACCAGGAGTCCTCGGAAACGCTATCACGTCGCGGATATTCTCCATGCCGGTAACGTACATCAGGAAGCGCTCGAAGCCGAGACCGAAGCCGGCATGCGGACAGCTCCCCCAGCGGCGGATATCGCGGTACCACCAGAGCGACTGCGGCTCAATGCCGCTCTCGGCCATACGCGCATCGAGCACCTCGAGCCGCTCCTCACGTTGGCTACCACCGATAATCTCGCCGACCCGCGGCACCAGCAGGTCCATAGCTGCCACGGTTCTGTCGTCGTCATTGGCGCGCATGTAGAACGCCTTGATCTGTTTCGGATAATCGGTAACGAACAGCGGTCCCTTGACCACCTCCTCGGAGAGGAAGCGCTCGTGCTCACTCTGCAGGTCGACGCCCCAGGTGACCGGGAACTCGAAGCTCCTTCCGGAGCCCTCGAGTGTTTTGATTGCCTCGCCGTAGCTCATACGCCCGAATTCGGCGGAAACCAGCGCCTCAAGCTTGGCGATCAGCCCCTTCTCGACCCTCTGATCGAAAAACGCCAGGTCCTCGGCACACTCGTCGAGGGCGAAACGGACCAGATAGCGAAAGAAGTCTTCGGCCAGGTCACAATCGGCGGCCAGGTCGCAGAAGGCCATCTCCGGCTCGATCATCCAGAACTCGGCGGCGTGGCGACTGGTGTTGGAATTCTCGGCGCGAAAGGTCGGACCGAAGGTGTAGATATCGCCGAAGGCGGTGGCGAACAGCTCCCCCTCGAGCTGTCCGGAAACGGTCAACCCGGTCTCGCAACCGAAAAAATCGGCCCCAAAATCAACCTTACCCTTGTCGGTGCGGGCCGGAGCCGCGGCATCGAGTGTGGTGACGCGAAACAGCTCGCCGGCGCCTTCACAGTCACTGGCGGTAATGATCGGGGTCTGTACATAGAGAAAGCCGCGCTCCTGATAGAAACGGTGCACCGCGTAGCTGAGCTTGCTGCGCATGCGGAACACCGCACCGAAGGTGTTGGAGCGGGGGCGCAAATGCGCAATGGTGCGCAGGTACTCGAAGGTGTGACGTTTTTTCTGCAACGGGTAGTCGTTATCCGCCGTCCCGAACACCTCGATGCCCTGTGCCTGCAGCTCCCAGGCCTGCCCGGCCGCGGGTGATTCGACCAGCTCCCCCTGCACCGCGATGCAGGCCCCGGTACCGAGGGTCTCGAGCAGTGGCGCTGCGATCTGGCCGGCATCGGCCACCACCTGCAACGAGGCAAAACAGGAGCCGTCGTTGAGCTCGATGAACGTTACCCCCTTGCCACGGCGCACGGTGCGCACCCAGCCCTTGACCGTGCAGGGACCAGCCCCGCTTGCAGCAAGCGCCATTTTTACGGGAGTTCTAAAACGATCGGCAGGTTGCATAGTTCACCTCATGGAGAATAAATAGTTTTCGTTTCGAAACACGACAAAAACATAAAACCCAAAAGACATGGTCTTGATTCTGCTTTTTCAGTCTGCACACAGGCAACCATAGCTACCAATTTTTCACGAACAGACTTGGGACGTTACGGGATTTCGATCACCATCCCGGCCTTGGCCCAGACCAAATCGTCGCCGAGAACCTCCTGCATCTGTGCGAAGGGGTGCAGACCGGTACAGTGGTTGGCCCATACCCTCTGCAGGCCACTGTCGCGCAACCACTGCGCCAGTTCCTGACAGCGATCACGTGGCTCATCTTTCTGGTGCAGCCCGCCGATCAGCGCGAAAATATCGTTTCTGCCCGTCATTTTCCGCACCGTTTCGAGGGTGTTGCGCACGCCACGATGACAGCAGCCGGTCACCACGACCAGCCCCTTGCTCGTTTCGAGCACCAGGGTCTGTTCGTCGCGAAAATCCTCCGCCTGCCAGACACCATCAATATGCGCCTGCAAGCCGGGAGCCGCCGGCACCGGGTGGTCCCCCGGGATACGCCCGGTTGTCCAGGCTCCGGAAAACAGTTGCCGTGATTCATCGATCGCTTCGACCTTGGCGCCATGCCGTTCAACGATGAATCGTTGCCAACTCAGCCCGGTGTTCCTCTCGGCCTCTCCTCCGGCGACGGCACGTTTGTCCCGCCACGCCTCGCGGTGCGCAACCAGGGTCCCCCGCCAGCCAGCCTCCAACAGCGCCGGTACTCCGCCGCCATGGTCCCAGTGTCCATGGGAAAGAAACAGCATGTCGGCCTCAAGCGGATCGAGGCCGAGAGTCTTCGCATTCGCAAGCCAGCTGGAGTCGCTGCCGGTATCGAAGACGATCTTCTTCCCGGCGTGCTCGATCCAGATGCTGAGACCGTGCTGGGTGGTCAGGTCTTCACGATTGGTGTGATTATCGGCGATGACGGTGAGTTTCATTTCCCCTCCAGACACTCAAAGCGGCATCAAGTTTAGCACTGCCGCAGGGGAAAACAAAACGGCCCCGAAATCGGGGCCGTCAATCAATTGTGTTCGCGGGCTTTTAAAAAAGTGATATCGGGCCACTGCTCGGCGACATGGCCGAGACGCCACTCACTCGAAGCGAGGTAGGTGAGGTTCCCCTCGGCATCGTGCGCCAACGCCCCCTGGTTCTTACGTTCGAACTCATCGAGCTTTTTCTTGTCGCCGCACTCGATCCAGCGCGCGGTGGCGAAGTCGATCCCCTCGTAGACCGCGTCGACCCCATACTCGTTCTTGAGGCGGGTCATGGTGACGTCGAACTGCAGCACCCCGACCGCGCCGAGAATGTAATCGGCGCCTATCACCGGGCGAAAGACCTGTACCGCCCCCTCTTCGGAGAGCTGAATCAGCCCCTTCTCCAGCTGCTTGCTCTTGAGCGGGTTCTTCAGGCGCACGCGGCGGAAATGCTCCGGCGCGAAATTCGGTATCCCGGTAAACTTGAGCGGTTCCTTGTCACTGAAGGTATCGCCAATCTTGATAGTACCGTGGTTATGCAGCCCGATGATATCCCCGGGAAAGGCCTCCTCGACATGTGCCCGGTCCTGAGCCATGAAGATGGTGGCGTTGCCAAGATTGACGTCCTTGCCGATGCGGTGATGGCGCGCCTTCATGCCGCGGGTAAACTTTCCGGAGCAGATACGCAAAAAGGCGATGCGGTCGCGATGGGCCGGGTCCATGTTCGCCTGGATCTTGAACACGAAGCCGGAAAAGGCCTCCTCCTCCGGGGCCACCTCGCGCGTCACCGTAGGGCGCGGACCGGGTGCCGGTGACAACTCGACGAAAGCATCGAGCAGTTCCTGGACCCCGAAATTATTGATCGCGCTGCCAAAAAACACCGGGGTCTGATTCGCCTTGAGGTACTCCTTGTGATCGAAGGGGTTGGCCGCCCCTTCGAGTAGCTCGATGTCCTCGCGCAGTTCGTCGGCCTGGCTGCCGAGCAGCTCGTCGAGCTGGGGATCGTTGACATCTTCGATCAGGATCGCATCGTCACTGCGGGTCTGCTGCCCCGGGGTGAACAACAGCAGCTGCTTGCGGTAGAGGTTATAGACCCCCTTGAAGCGCTTGCCCATGCCGATCGGCCACGACATCGGCGCACACTCGATCTGCAGCTTTTCCTCGATGTCGGCGAGAATGTCTAGAGGAGAGAGCCCCTCGCGGTCGAGCTTGTTGATGAAGGTGATCACCGGGGTGTTACGCATGCGGCAGACCTCCATCAGCTTCTCGGTCTGGGTCTCGACCCCCTTGGCGCTGTCGATCACCATCAGCGCGCTGTCGACCGCGGTCAACACGCGATAGGTATCCTCGGAAAAATCCTGGTGGCCCGGGGTATCGAGCAGGTTGAGGTCGTAGTCGCGGTAGAGGAATTTCATCACCGAGGTGGTCACCGATATACCACGCTCCTGCTCGATCTTCATCCAGTCGCTGGTGGCGTGCCGATCAGTCTTACGGGACTTGACCGCACCGGCCATCTGGATGGCGCCACCGAACAACAGCAGTTTTTCGGTAAGGGTGGTTTTACCGGCATCCGGGTGACTGATAATACCGAAGGTCCGCCGCCGCTTGATCTCTGCCAGATGTTGCTTGCTCATGTTGTTGCTCCATGTAACCGCGAGTTTCCGGGTCCTGACAAAAAAACGGGCCGAGAGGCCCGAAGACTGCCGCAAAATACCCGATTTACCGCAGCAGGTCAACTCCGGGCCTGAGCCAAGATCCTGTCTTTTAGATTGATTTTTTATTATGGGTAGATGATAATTCACATCGATTAACTTAAACACCGGTACCTGCCGGAAAATCTTGGAGGTTGATTTTCGTTATGTCTGAGTGTCAACTGCTTGAAACCTGTATCTTCTTCAACGACCAGATGGACGCCATGCCTGCGGTCGCCAACCTGATGAAAAACCGCTATTGCAAGGGTGATTTCGCAGCGTGCGCACGTTTGAAAGTCGTCAAGACTGTCGGCCGAGAAAAGGTCCCTACCGACATGTTCCCCAATCAGGACGACTACGCAGAGAGAACCATCGCCCAGGGTTAAACAGATTTCCCTCAACCCGCCCCACCTTACGAGCAAGCCGATGACTGATCGGCGTCAGAGTGGTATTCTCCTGCACCCGACCGCCCTCCCCTCTTCTTTTTCGAGCGGCGATCTGGGACAGGAGGCCTTTAATTTCGTCGATTTTCTTGCCCGGGCAGGGCAACACCTCTGGCAGGTGTTGCCCCTCTCTCCTCCCGGCTACGGCGACTCTCCCTATAGCGCCTTGTCAACCTTCGCCGGGAACCTGGGACTGGTCTCCCTCGAGCAGCTTGTTGCCGAAGGAGACCTCAAGAGCTCTGAAATCCCCCGCCATCAACCGACGCAGGTTTCACTGCAAGTTTTCAAACGCGCTGTCCTGCGCAACGCCGTACAACGCTTTAACGACAATGCCTCAACGAAACGCCGCAACGCCTTTGAGGACTTTTGCGCCCAAAGCACGGCATGGCTCGAAGACTACGTGCTGTTCGTCTCGCTGCACGAACAGTTCGGACACCGCAGCTGGGATCACTGGCCCCGTGAGCTCCGCTATCGCCAGCCCTCGGCGCTCACCCTCTGGCAAAACAGACTCGCCGCTCAACTGCAGACGGAACGCTATGCCCAGTTTGTGTTCTTCGAACAGTGGCAACGCCTGAAGGAGTACGCCCACCAACGACAGGTTTCGCTGTACGGGGACCTGCCGCTCTACGTCGCCTATGACTCGGCAGATGTCTGGGCGGCTCCCGGACTGTTCCAGCTCGACGAACAGCTGCAACCATCGTCTGTAGCCGGCGTCCCCCCCGACTATTTCAGTGACACGGGCCAGCGCTGGGGCAACCCGCTGTACCGTTGGCAGGAACTGCACAACAACGGTTTTGAATGGTGGCTGCGACGCCTGAGCTCGGCACTTGAACACTTCGACCTGCTGCGCATCGATCACTTCCGGGGACTCGAAGCCTGCTGGTCTATCCCGAGCACAGCGGAATCGGCCCGCGAAGGGCACTGGGAGACGGTCCCCGGACGGCAGCTCCT
>PKUI01000046.1 GCA_002869605.1 Desulfuromonas sp.
CGTCCCAATGTGGCGCCGGTGACGTTTGGCCCTCCGCGCAGAAAGGAGACCAGGAACTCGCCGACGACCGGGATAGAGCCCGGGGCATCGGTGGCGATGGTGGTGGCCCAGTAGGAGAGCTGGCTCCAGGGGAGCAGGTAGCCGGTCAGGCAGAGCCCCAGACTGATGTTGAAGATGATGAATCCCGACAGCCAGGTCAATTCGCGGGGACGCTTGTAGCTCCCCATGAACAGCACCGAGAGCATGTGTAACAGCAGCAGGATGATGATCACGTTGGAGCCGATGGCGTGCAGGTTGCGGATCAGCCAGCCATAGGGGACCTGGTTGGTGATCTGCTGGACGCTGGCGAAGGCCTTGTCGGCATCCGGGATGTAGTAGATCAGCAACAGGATGCCGGTGACGATCTGTAGGCCGAACAGGGCCAGCAGGGTGGCGCCGAGGGCGTACCAGGCGTTGACGTTGCGTGGCAGCAGGTAGCCGGAAAGGTTCTGTTCGAGCAGGTCCTTGACGCCGAGGCGCACTTCGATAAAGGTGACCAACTGTTTAATATTCATCTCGTCACCTCCTAGCCGACGACCAGCAGATCGCCGTCGAGAGTGACCGGCAACGCTTCGAGGGGGGAGGGCGGCGGTCCGCCGAGGACTTCGCCCTGCGGAGAGAAGCGCCCGCCATGACAGGGGCAGACAAACTCGCCCTTGTCGGCCTGCCACTTGACGATGCAGCCGAGGTGGGTGCAGACCGCTGACAGGGCGACGAACGCCCCTGGAGAGGTTTGCAGAACCACGGCCGGACGTCCCTGGTAGGTAATGAAGGTCGCCGCGTCGTAGAGCAGTTCTTCACGCTTGAGGGTGACGGTCTGGTTTTCCTTAGCGCCACTTCCCGGGCGCAGAAACCGCCAGATCGGGTAGCTGGCGACGCCAGCGAGAATGGTGCCGAGCGCTCCCAAGATTAGCGTCAGGAACGTGCGGCGGGAAGGGGCCGGCTGGCTGGAGTTCATGCCAATTCCTCCTGTGGGTTCAGAGTCGTGAAAAGACTGAGTAAGTATAGTTTGGCGCGTCGAGCTTGCAACTTCAGGGGCTGACGTTGATCAGGTAGAAGACCGGGATTCGGAGTTCGGGGACCAGCGGGCTGTCGGTGCTCAGGATGACGTAACTGTTTATTTTGCGCTTCTTGCTTCCGGGCGCAAGCGTCACCGCCAACTCCCCCTTGCCACCGGGGGGGAGGGTTGTCCTGTCGAGTTTGGTCTGGATCAACGGGTTGGAGACCTTGATGTCGGTAATGTTGAGTGGTGACTCCCCCTGGTTGGTTAGCTCAAGTGTTCTGGTATGTGGTTCGCTTGGAGAGAGTGGGCCGGCGGAGACACGATGTGGCTCGCTCACAAACAGCTCTTTGACGCTGGCGCTCAGGCCGAACACGAAGGTTTGTTGCTTGGGGTCGTTACTGTAGAGGTAGACCTTTTTCGTGATGTCCCCGCGAAAACGATGAGAGTCGAAGGTAGTACGGATTTCTCCCGTTTCCCCTGGCAGCAGAGTCTTTTTCGAGACGATGGCCGCCGTACAGCCGCACGATGAGCGGACTTTTTCGATAATCAGAGGGGCATCACCGGCATTGCTGAACGTGAACACGTGGGTCACCTTCTCCCCCTGGTAGATTTCGCCGAAAGCGAAACTTCTCTCCGGAGCGGTGACTTTTGGGGCGGCGAGAGCAGGGAGGGCGATCAGTAGCATCAAGGTAGCTGTGAACAGCGATTTTAGGCTCATGCGGGAGGCTCCAGTTACAGTAATTTTGAGCTGTCCATACTAACATAAATTGCGCGGTGCGGGCGAGGGAGTTGAAAGGTCTGGATATTTATGGGAAAGATTGACACAAGTGCTCAAAGTTGCTATAAAATTTCCTTTTAAAAGGAAGGGGCTCTGATAGCATCGATATGGCTGATTTAGATTTAAGACTTCTTTATTCCCGCGAGCAAATTGCCCAAGAGGTTAAACGTGTCGGTGCCGAGATAAGCCGCGATTTTGACGGCGAAGAGGTGATTCTGGTGGTGGTGCTCAAGGGAGCGCTGCTGTTCGCCTCGGATTTGATGCGCGAGCTCGATCTCGATGCGCGCATCGATTTCATACGTTTGGCCAGCTACGGCTCAGATACGGTCAGCTCAGGCGTTGTCGAGTTGCGACGTAACCTCGAGTTCTCCTTGCGTGATCGGCATGTGATCATCGTTGAGGATATCGTTGATAGCGGCAATACGCTCGAGTTTCTCTATCATCGACTGATGCAGCAAGAGCCGCGCACTCTGAAGATCTGTACCCTGATCGACAAGCGGGCGCGGCGCGAGGTGGAGATCGAGCCCGATTATGCAGGTCTGGTCATGGACGATGGTTTTATTGTCGGTTACGGCCTGGATTATGATGAGAAGTATCGCAACCTGCCCGAGATTTACATTGCGGACGGCAATGCCTAGACTCTCCCGGAGGGGCTTTCATGGTTATACAGTGTGAAAAATGTGACACCCGTTTTCGTCTTCCCGACGATCGTCTTAAGCCCGAGGGGGTCAAGGTAAGGTGTTCGCACTGCAAGGAAGTGTTCACGGTTTACCCCCCCTCCGAAGAGGCTGTTGAAGAGTCGCCTGCGGAGGCTCCTGCGCCTACTCCGGCACCGACGCCGGAGCCGGAACCGGAACCGGAACCGGAACCGGAACCGGAACCGGAACCGGAACCGGAACCATCTGCGGATGCTGGTGGAGACGAGCTCGATTTTGACTCGGCGTTTTCCGATGAAGAGACCTCTGGTGCGGACGATTTTTCCACGGAGGGTGATTTAGATCTTCCCGATGGGGACGGAGAGGCCGCAGCAGGTGCTGAGGATGACTTCGGTTTTGACTTTAGTGATGGCGACACCCAGGACGCGGGTCAGTCGCCGAACGAATTTGCCTTTGACGAGGGGGCCTGGGAGGAAGAGTCTGCTGAGGGAGAGGCCTCTTCCGAAGAGGCCGGGCCGAGCGAATTCTCCTTTGATGACAGCACTTGGGATGAGGAGAAGGGGGAGGCGGATAACGCAGGGTCGGATGCCGCAGAGCCGGCCACCGAAGGTGGTGACGAAATTGGCGGCGGAACCAACGATGAATTCTCCTTCGATGAAGAGGATTGGAGTGACACGCCAGAGCCCGCCGAGAGCTCGGATGACGGTGTTGGGGGGTTCGATTCCGACTTCGGGATCGAAGATAACTCGGCCTTCGATACGCCAGAGCCTGCGCCCGAAGCGGCGCCCGGGCCGAGCGGTGAGGGAGGGGACTTCACATTTACCGAAATCTCCAGTCAGTCTGAGGGGATGGACGATGGCAGCATAACCGAGGGCTTTGCCGAAGATGGCGGCTTCGATATGGATGACGATTTGGCATCCTCGGTCCCGGAGCCGCCGGTCAAGCGGCACAAAAAGTCATCGTCGGCCATGCTGCCGCTGCTGTTGGTCGTTTTCCTGTTGTTGGCGGGGGCGGCCGGTTTCTTCCTTTGGCAGCAGGGGCAGTTGTCGTTTGTGGACGAACTGATCAATCAGATCAAGGGGGCCACGACTATCCCTGAAGCCAGCCGTATCGAGATCAAGGGGCTCGATCACGACTTCGTGGAAAACAAAGAAGTTGGTTCTCTGTTCCTGATTCGCGGGAAGGCGGTCAACCATTTTTCCGAAAAACGTTCTTCACTGCAGGTTCGCGGGCAATTGTTCGATGGCAAGGGGCGTTCATTGGCCAGTCAGGTGGTTTATTGTGGCAACCCGTTGACCAATAATGAATTGGCGCAGATGAGTTATGCGCAGATTGCAGAAGCCATGGAGAATCAATTTGGCGAGGCGCTCTCCAACTTCGAAGTGCCACCCGGCAAGGCACTCCCCTTCGTGATTGTTTTTCGCGGGGTTCCCGAAAAGCTGGTCGAATACGGTGTCGATGTTGTCGGTTCGCAGCCGATTGCACAGTAACTGTCTGCCGATGTGAATAAAAAAGGGCGGTCCGTAAGGGCCGCCCTTTTTTGGTTGGTGGAGTGATGTGGGTCAGGGAGCGTCGATAGCGTCGACCGGGCATGTGTCGACACAGGCGCCACAGTCGGTGCAGGTGGCAGGGTCGATTACGCGCACATCCCCCTGTTCGCTGATGGCGTCGACCGGGCAGACCGGTTCGCAGGCGCCGCAATTGATGCATTCGTCATTGATAGTGTGAGCCACGTCTCGATTCTCCTTCCTCTGTTGAATGGAATGATGGTGTATACGTTGAGGTCATTGTAGCCGAGCTTTTTTTTTCTGTCCAGCGCTCAGCTTCCCCCGTTTCGTGCCAATAAAATCCTTGCAAAATAAGGCACTATACGATACCCTCTAAAACCTTTTTGTAGTAACATTTATGCATATTTGTGGGCTTTTTTGATAAAAAATTTAGTCGAATTAAAACGGTTTTTTGCAAACTAAAGTATGTGCCTGTTTGCGAAATTATGAAGGAGACTTGATTTATGGATATTCTTGCTCTTAACTGCGGAAGTTCGTCGGTAAAATACCAGCTTTATGACTGGGATAAGAAGGAAGTCATCGCCAAGGGGATGGTCGAGCGTGTCACCATCGGCGATTCATTTATTATTCACGAGGTTCCTGGCCGCGAGACTTACCGCGAAGAGTATGAGTGCCCTGACCACAAGGTTGCGATCCATCTGATCATCAAGACCCTGGTCGACAAGGTTCATGGGGTTGTTCCGGAGATCACCAAGATTTCGGCCGTCGGTCACCGCGTGGTTCATGGCGGTGAAAAGTTTGCGCGTTCGGTAATGATCGACGAATTGGTACTCGATGCCATCAAGGAAGTTCAGCATCTCGCGCCGCTGCACAACCCCCCCAATATCTCGGGGATCGAGGCGGCCCAGGCGGTACTTCCCGATGTGCCGCATATCGCCATCTTTGATACCGCTTTCCACCAGACCATGCCGGAACATGCCTACATGTACCCGCTCCCTTACGAATGGTATGAGAAGCACGGTGTGCGTCGCTACGGTTTCCACGGCACCAGCCACCTCTACGTCTCGAAACGGGCGGCGGTGCTGCTCGGTAAGGATCCGAAGGACTGCAACCTCATCACCATGCATATCGGTAACGGTGTCTCCCATTCCGCCATCAAGGGCGGGGTGTCGGTTGACACCTCCATGGGGCTTACGCCGCTCGAGGGGGCGGTGATGGGGACGCGCTGTGGTGATATTGACCCGGCGATTCCGATGTTCATTCAGCAGCAGGAAGATCTCGGACCGAAAGAGATCGATTCGATTCTCAACAAGAAGTCTGGGGTCCTGGGTATTACAGGCGAGTTTACCGACCGTCGCGATGTCATCGAAGGTGCCGAGGAAGGGAACGAGCGCTGCAAATTGGCCCTGGAGATCGAAGGTTATCGTCTCAAGAAGTATATCGGTTCCTACTGCGCGGCCCTCGGCGGGCTCGACGCGGTCGTCTTTACCGCCGGGGTTGGCGAGATGGGCTGGCTGATCCGCGAAAAGGCCTGCGAAGGTCTTGAGCACATGGGGATCAAGTTCGATAAGGAGAAGAACAAGAACACCATGACCCGTAAAAAGGAGAGTATCATCACCACCGATGATTCTCCGATCAAGGTGTTCGTTATCCCGACCGACGAGGAGCTGGTGTTCACCGAGGACGTGGTTGCGATCCTCGAGGAGACCTACACCGATCATATGAACTACCCTTACTCTTTCGGAACCCGCGAGTTCCAACGCAGCTAGGGGACAGGATTCAGTTTCAAGGGCCGACGGATGACCGTCGGCCCTTTTTTTGTTCAGGTGCCCAGTCAGCTTGAAACAGGGTCACTTGTTATGGGGGGATCGAATTTCGGGGCGGGAAGCGTGCGATGTGCGGGATATTGTCACGGTGTCGTACGATTTTGTCGAGATTTTCCGCGAAGGCCTAAGCCTATGTCGGGGAGGAATATAAAAGGCCGGAGGGGAACCTCCGGCC
>PKUI01000140.1 GCA_002869605.1 Desulfuromonas sp.
CGCTGCCTGACCCGGCGGGGGATCCCCTCTCCGCTGAGAAATCCATGAATCAACGGCCCCAGATGCGCATGCTCGAGCAACCAACGATGACAGCGTGGTGAGCTGCGGGCAAAACAGGCTGCCGCCAGCAGGAGTAACGGCACAGTCGGCAACAGCGGTAAAAATATGCCTAGAACCCCGAGTAGAACTGCCGTGCCACCAGCAACCAGCAGTCCCCACCTTAACAGCGGGGATGTCACAGGCAATAATCGTTCCCCTTCTCGACGCGTAAGGTCTTCATATTGCCCGCCATTCATTCCAGAAAATCCTTTAAAAACTCTTGCCACTGACGCCAATAAAGCGCACCAGCGACTTCGTAGGTATCATTGTGTCCCGCCCCGGGAATAGCATAAAACCGTTTTGGCCCATCTACCGCTTCAAAAAGCTCACGCCCCATATGAATCGGCACGATGGTATCCTGCTCACCATGCGCTATAAGCAGCGGCCTGTCGAGTTGCTGGATCTTGGAAAGATTATCGTAGCGATCTTTGATCATCCATCCGAGCAAGTGTGAAAGCAAGGGGTAGTGATGTTTCCCAAGTGCCCGGATAGAGCTGAAAGGACTCTCGAGGATCAAAACCCCGGGAGGGATTTCGCAAGCCAGCTGTAACGCCACTGCGGCCCCAAGCGATCGACCGAAATAGATGGTCTGCCGTGGCTTCCATCCGCGCCCTGCAAGCCATCGTTGAGCAGCCTTGGCATCGAGGGTCAACCCCTTCTCCCCGGGACGCCCTTCACTCTTCCCGTAGCCGCGGTAGTCGAAGATGAACACCGGAAGACCGAGGCGATTGAGGTAGTCGAGATTCTCGACCCGGTGGGAAATATTGCCGGCGTTGCCGTGGAAAAACAGCACTACCGGCTTTGCCTGCTGACCGGGAAGATACCAGCCATGCAGCCTCACGCCATCCTCAGCTGAAAACGCCACTTCCTCGAAGGACAGTCCCAGCTGCGCGGGCGTCACCACCAGCTCCCGCTCCGGGAAATAGATAAAGTGCCGTTCCATGCCTCCCCCGGCCCTGAGCACAAGCAACAACACGAGCGCTGCCGCAAGCAAAACGGCCGAGCGGATCTGCACCGCCCGGCTTGCACCAAAAACCACTCTGCCCCAGCTGCCGCCGTACCTCACCAGGTGCGCTCGTTCCCCTCGTAGTCTAACAGTTTGCCACTGTCATTCAGGGTCAAACCGAGCAGCACACGCTGCAGGCCGGAAGCGCTCTGCTGCGGGGTGACCGGTGCCTGGGGACCACCCATGCGGGTCTGCACCCAGCCGGGGTGGAACGCGACGCTGATGATGTCGCGCGGCGCGAGATCGGCGGCCAATCCCCTCATCACCATGTGCAGCCCCGCCTTGGAGGTGCGATAGGCATAGAACCCTCCCGAGCTGTTCTCACTCAGGCTCCCCATCGCGCTCCCCATGCTGGCGATAATCTTCAAGCGGCTACGGGAAACGTTTTCGACAAACCGTTCCACCATCTGCAACGGCGCAATGGTATTGACCCGCAGGGTGGTCAGCCAGCCCTCGACATCGGTTTCGGCAATCCCCTGGTTTTCAGGGCCAAAGATACCGGCGTTGTTGAACAGGATGTCAATCGGCAGACTCTTGAGCTCGCTGGCGAGACGCTCGATCTGCCCTGTATCGGTTACATCGAGGGGATGAATGGTCAACAGCGGATGTTCTGCGGCCAAGGCCTGCAGTTCATCCGCCGTTGCCGGAGAACGGCAGGTCGCAAACACTCGCCAGCTCTGACAGGCAAAACACCTGGCCAGCTCCAGGCCTATCCCCCGGTTGCAGCCACTCAGCAGTATCGACCCCATGCTGCCTCCCCAAGCGTTGTTCATTGCATCACGCTTTTATAAAGCCAACCATGGATTTGAAATGAGGCAAGCATTCACAGCCAAAAATATGCGCGAGACATATATTTTTTTTAATTGTTTTCAAGCACTTAGACAACAAAAAGCCGCCCTCATTGTGAGCACGGCCTTTTGTGTGTGAAGTAAAAAGTTATTACCAGGAAAAGTGCAACGCCAGATGCTGGGTAAGCGGCAGGGGAATTACCGGCACAGCGACGACCTTACCCACAACCCGGGTCCTATGATTTTCACGACAAGGCTGCTGGCCATGCTGGTGACCGCCATGGTAATGAGCCGGGCGTTCGTAAGAGTGTTTGCGGTCATAGAAACCCTTGTAAGGATGCCGTTGTTCATGCCGTGCGTAATGCGCACCATGCCCATTTTTATGCCCCTTGCCGTGCCTCTGCTCATACCTGGAATGTCCGCCATACTCATAATGACTGGAACTGGATGCGTAATGTTGTGAACCATCGTTGTGTGCACGTTGGCGCTCACCCGCCGTCGCGAGGGCCGGGACCATCAACATCAGAGCGCTGACCAGGAGTATCCAGAACAACCGTTTCATGCTTTTCCTCCTTTCGTGGCGAGTGGCGATACGCCGTGCCGCCTTTGATTCCAGCCTAACCAAAGGCAGCGTACGACGCATTCGACATCGATGGTCATCCACCCTGATGTCGGTCTATTTACTCGTCAATTCGGCGTATTAGACAGCTCGATGTCTGGTTAACCGGGACTAAAACATCGCATCCGGGGATATCGCTTGGAGAATCGATCACCTTCACGCATAATGCCGTGCATGACTGCTCACCCCTACGAACAGCTGAACCCCGAACTGGTCATGGACGCTGTCGAAAGCCAAGGCTATCGGTGTGACTGCCGGGTTTTTGCGCTCAACAGCTACGAGAACCGGGTCTACCAGGTGGGAATCGAAGAGAGCGAACCGCTGATCGCCAAGTTTTATCGCCCCGAGCGCTGGAGTGAAGCGCAGATCCTCGAAGAGCACGCCTTTTCTCAGGAGCTCGTTGAACACGAGCTGCCGGTCGTCGCACCGCTACGTAACCCCAGCGGTGAAAGCCTGTTCGAGTATGCGGGCTTCCACTTCGCACTCTTCCCGCGTCAGGGAGGGCACGCCCCGGAGTTCGACAACCTCGACAACCTGCTGATCATGGGGCGCCTGCTCGGTCGCCTGCACGCCATCGGCGCCGTCCGCCCCTTCGATTGCCGGCCACGCCTCGACGTGCAGAGCTTCGGTCACGATAGCGCCGCCACCATCCTCGACGGCTTTATCCCGGACGAATACCGCGGCAACTACGCCGCCCTCACACACGACCTGCTAACCTCGATCGACGAGCTGTTTTCCCGCCTTGGCGAGCTTCGTTACATCCGTTGCCATGGCGACTGCCACACAGGCAACGTGCTGTGGCGTGGCGACGCGCCACACCTGGTTGACCTCGACGACGCGCGCATGGCCCCCGCGGTGCAGGACATCTGGATGATGCTTTCGGGGGACCGCGCCCGCCAGAGCGCACAGCTGGCCGAGATCGTCGACGGCTACAACGAGTTCCACACCTTCGACCCGCGCGAACTGCAGCTGGTCGAAGCACTGCGCGCGCTGCGCATCCTGCACCACACCGCGTGGCTGGCGCGACGCTGGCACGACCCCGCCTTTCCCCATCACTTCCCCTGGTTCAACACCCCGCGTTTTTGGGGCGAACATATCCTGCAGATCCGCGAGCAGATTGCCGCGCTGCAGGAGGCGCCGCTACAGGTTTAAAACCAATAACCAACACCGCCGGGGGTGCCCGGCAGCACCTTACTTTTCTTTGATGGCAAAGAGAAGTAAGCAAACAGGGGAAGTTTTCGCACGGATCTAAACTTGTCTGCAGTTCCCTGCGACTTCCATGCGGCGTTGCAGCTCCTCACTATGGCTACGGCCATGTCTGCGTCGCTGCGCCTTGCCTGAAAGCCGCATTGATTCTGCATCCTGCGTTCGCCCGCACGATAACTTCCCCGGGCCACCCGAACTCCGTCACCCGACGATCGGGTTCCCTCGCTATCCGGAACTTTTAATCCAGCCAGCTCACGTGCTCGCCAGGCGGCAAGATTAAAATCCCGGCACTCGGTGACTGCGCACCGCCCCGTAAGGGCCATGAAACAATCAAAGGTTTGCCCCCTTCCCGTGTGACGCCGCCGGAGCAACGACGCTTCACGCCGAAACAGGCCGGAGAGTTGAGCGCAGCGAATGGCGAAGGCCCGGCGGAAAGCGTTGCTGCGCAGGGAACCCGCCGATGTTTGGTGGGCAAGGAGGTCGGGCGCCTTTTCTGCTTACTCTTTTGGGGCGTCACAAAAGACGTAAGGCGACGTGCGGGGCCGCGACCCCGCGACCTGACGAACAAAGTCTTTTTCATATACGAGCCAAAACTATAGTAAAATAGTCATCAATACCTCTTCTCGCTGGAGTTGTCCCCATGACCATCAACACAATTCAAGGATGCAAACATGAGTGAACCGGGCTTGCAACACGCCATTTTCGCCGGTGGCTGCTTCTGGTGCATGGAACCTCCTTTCGCCAAACTCGACGGCGTCAAAAGCGTGGTTTCCGGCTATACCGGAGGTAAAACGGAAAATCCGAGCTACGAGGAGGTCTGTAGCGGCCGTAGCGGCCATGCCGAGGCGGTCGAGGTACGATACGACCCGGCCGTGGTGAGCTACCGGCAGCTGCTCGAGGTCTTCTGGCGCAACATCAACCCGACCGACGAGGAGGGACAGTTCGCCGACCGCGGCAGCCAGTACCGCACCGCGATCTTCGTTTTCGACCAGGAACAACGACAGCTCGCCGAAGCTTCAAAGAGTGCGTTGGCGGCATCGGGAACCTTCACATCCCCGATCGTCACCGAGATTGTCCCGGCCGCCCCCTTCTATCCTGCTGAAGAGGTCCACCAGGGCTACGCCGAGAGCAACCCGATGCGCTACAGCATGTACCGCTACGGTTCGGGGCGAGATCGCTTCATCGAACGCTTCTGGGGTAAGCCACCTGAGGACAAATCATGAGCAGCTACTGCGACGTGGCTCCCGGGCACCCGTGGCATGGCCCCTACCACGACCTCGAGTACGGCTTCCCGCTGCGCGATGACAACCAGCTCTTCGAACGGTTGGTACTGGAGATCAACCAGGCCGGCCTGTCATGGCTGACCATTTTGAAGAAGAAGGAGAACTTCCGTCGAGCCTTCCACGACTTCGACATCGCACGCGTGGCAGCCTACGGCGAACGGGACCGGCAACGGCTGCTGGCCGACGCCGGGATCATCCGCAACCGTCTGAAAATCGACGCCGCCATCGCCAATGCTAACACCCTGCTTGCGCTGCAACGGGAGTTCGGCTCCTTCGCCGCCTGGCTCGACCATCATCACCCGCGCCCCAAACAGGCCTGGGTACACCTGTTCAAAAAGACATTCCGCTTCACCGGCGGCGAGATCACCGGCGAATTCCTAATGAGCAGCGGCTACCTCCCGGGCGCCCACCATCCTGAATGCCCGGTCTACCAAAGGATCGCCGCCCTGGAGCCGCCCTGGATGCAGGCTGCCCACGAAGCCGTATAACCAACTGCATTATCAAAGAAACCATACGATAGCCGTTTTGACCGGGATGGGTTAGACTCAAAGAGAGTCCACTTGCGCGGAGAACCACAATGGAAATTGTGCTGGTCCTGCTGATCCTTACCGCTGCCATCGTCCTGTTTGCCACTGAATGGCTGCGTATGGACCTGGTCGCTCTGCTGGTCCTGCTGGCCCTAGCGATCACCGGGCTGGTGACAACGGAGCAGGCCTTCGCCGGTTTCAGCAACCCGGCGGTAGTTACCGTCGCCGCGATGTTCGTGCTCAGCGCCGGCATTTCACATACCGGCGCCATGGGTCACATCGGCGAGCGCATGGTTGCCTTCGCCGGCAATAGTGAATCCCGGTTACTGCTGATCAGCATGCTGGTCGCATCGCTCTTCTCCGCATTCATCAACAACATCGGGGCCACCGCAGTACTGATGCCGGTACTGATGTCGGTTGCCCGTCGCTTACGTATCAGCGCCTCGCAGCTGCTGATGCCGTTGGCCTTCGCCTCGCTGCTCGGCGGGGTCTGCACCCTGATCGGCACCCCTCCCAACATCCTCATGAACACCCTGCTCTACGAGTACACCGGTGAAAGCTTCAGCATGTTCTCCTACACACCGGTCGGCCTGGTGATCGTGGCTACCGGGATCGGCTACATGCTGCTGCTCGGACGTCGCCTGATACCGGAGCGCAAATCGGGGGCCTTGACCGAAGCCTACCAGGTCAAGGAATACATCACCGAGGTCGCGGTCCTCGAAGGTTCGCCGCTGGCGGGTAAAACCATCGCCAAGTGCGCCTTTGAACAGAACTTCGGCCTCAAGGTGCGTGCTATCCTGCGTGAGCGGCACAAGATCCCCATGCCGAGGCGCAATCGGGTCATACGGGAGAAAGACACCCTGTTTCTCGAGGGAGACCCGGCGGGAATCCTGAAGATCCGCGCGGTCAAGGGGCTCGAGGTTCTGCCGGAGAAGGACAACCCGGTCGACAAGCTCGCCGACGAATCGATGGTGGTGGTCGAGGCCTCACTCACACCGACCAGCACCATGGCGGGCAAGACCCTGCGCAGCGTGCGCTTTCGCGACATTTTCGGCATCAGCGTGCTGGCGATCTGGCGCCAGGGTGCGCCGGTAGTGAAAAAGGTCGACCACGTGGTGTTACGCTTCGGCGATGTCCTGTTGCTGCAGGGGAGCGAGGAGAGAATCATCCAGCTCGGTCGCGACCAGGGCTTCCTGCTGCTCGGCGGGGTCCCTGCGGTCGACTATCGACCGCGCCAGGCACCGTTGGCCGTAACGATCCTGCTCCTGGTGATCGGGAACAGCGCGCTCGGCCTGATACCGATTTTTCTGAGCGCACCGCTCGGGGCCGTAGCCATGATCCTGACCCGTTGCCTGTCGCTGAAAGATGCCTACGACAATATCGACTGGCCGATCCTGATGCTGATTGCCGGAACCCTCCCCTTAGGCCTGGCCCTGGAAAACAGCGGTGCCGCCCTGATGATCGCCAAATGGCTCACCAGCGTGGTCGGGGATTTCGGCCCCTGGATGGTGCTGGCGATGGTGGTGCTGATCACCGCCCTGCTCACAGAGTTCATGAGCCATGCAGCGGCGGCGGTTCTGGTCGCACCGATCGCCTACGAACTCGCCCAGTCCATGGCGGTCTCGCCCAAGCCTTTTTTCATGGCCGTCGCCCTCTCCGCCTCGTCCTGTTTCATGACCCCGATCAGCCACCAGTCGAACGCCCTGGTCATGGGCCCGGGCGGCTATCATTTCTTTGACTACACCCGCGTCGGCGCCCCCCTCGGGCTGTTGGTCTGGTGCGTGATCATTCTGCTGGTTCCGGTAATCTTCCCCTTCTAGGAAAAAAGCCTGCCATCAAACCCTTTGATATTTTCCACATTAAACGTTAAACTGTTGCGAATTTCATACTTTAGATAACAACCTGGCACCCGAGAAGAGCCTCTATGGCACCCCGAAAATCGTTAAGCAAGCGCATTCGCCTCTACTTCATCCTGATCGCCGCCCTCCCCCTGGTCGGCTTCGGTCTGCTGGCGCTTCCGATCCTAGAAGATACCCTGACGCAGGAAGCCTTCAACGAGAACCGCTATGTCGCGAACCATGTCCGCAACTCGATCCAGGACTTTCTCAGCGAGCCGGTCCAGACCCTCCACATCCTCGAACGCGCGGTCACACGCTTCCGTGATGACGATGTGTTGATCACGGCTCTCATGGAAGAGGCGATCCAGCAATCGAGCATTCTGGAAGCGATCCTCCTCACCGACAATAAACGCCATGTCACCCACCTCGGTCTGACCCCGGCACTTACGCCGCAACAGGAAGACTTTCTCGGCCTCGACCTTTCGGCCCACTCCCTGTTCCGTCGCCTCCCCCGCCCTGACGGCACCGTCTGGTCCGACACCTACACCTCGCTGCTGACCGGCAAGCCGGCGATCTCCGCAGGGCTGCCGATTGACCAGCAGATGCTGGTAGCGAACATCAACCTCGAAAACCTCAACAGAATCCTGCTACACAGCCTCGAATTACAGCCGAACACTCTGGTGGTACTGGTCGACAGCAACGGGGTGGTGATCACGCACTCCAACCCCGAACAGGCCAAGACCCAGCTCAACATGCACAACCACCCGGCGATCCAACAGGGACTGCGCGGTCGGGAGGAGACCCGTATCTACGATTTTGAGGGGGAGCGGGTCCTCGGCAGCGTCCTGCACATCCCGGAGACCGGCTGGGAGGTCTACGTCGCCCGCAACATGTCGACGTCATTGGAGTTGCTGTACAAATCCCGGACCACCCTGATCGGCGCCATCCTGATCTCCCTGGTGTTGGCGCTGACCGTCAGTATCCAGAGCGCACGCAACATTATCCAGCCGATCGAACATCTCTCCAACCAGACCCGGCGTATCGCCAAGGGGCACTACGACCTCGACCTCGAACGGGACGACTTCCTCGAGACTTCGCGTTTAACCAGGGACTTCGCGAGCATGAGCGCCGCCGTGCGGGACCGCGAACAGCAACTTCTCGATAAGACCGCAGAGTGTCGCCTGATCTTCAACAACAGCAACGACGGCGTTTCGCTGGCCGAAATCGCCGAGGATGACACCCTTGGCAACTACAGCGAGGTCAACGAAGTGCTGGTGAAACGGCTCGGCTACGAACTCGAAGAGCTCTACGCCATGACCCCCCTTGAGCTGTTCTCCCCGGGAAGCCGCCAGGAAGCCCAGGACCTGGTCACGAGGCTACGCAGCCATGCGCAACAGCTCTTCGAAGCCGAACAGGTGACGCGCGACGGGACTCTGATCCCTGTGGAAGTCACCGCGCGTATCGTCAAGATGCATCAGCGCGACATGGTCTATCTCTTGACCCGCGATATCCGCGACCGGAAACATGCCGCCGAGGTGATCGAACAGATGGCCTTCTTCGATTCGCTCACCGGCTTGCCAAATCGTCACCTGCTGCACGACCGGCTCGGCCAGGCGGTCACCAATGCCACGCGCAACAAGGCCAACCTGGCGGTGCTGTATATCAACCTCGACCGCCTCAAGGCAATTAACGACAGCTACGGCCACGACTTCGGCGACCGCCTGCTGCACGAAACCGCACGACGCCTCTCCCTGTCGGTCCGTGGAAACGATGTGGTCGGACGCTGGGGGGGCGACGAGTTCGTGGTTCTGCTGTGGCAGGTGGCCGACCCGAAGCACTGTACGATGGTCGCCCAGAAGCTGCTCGACGCACTCAACGAACCGTTTGTGCTCGACAGCCAGGAGGTCGCGATCAGCGCCAGTGTCGGCATCAGCCTTTTCCCACAGGACGCCGAGCAGGTCGACCAGCTGATCAGCACCGCCGACATGGCGATGCAGCATGCCAAGCGCGAGGGGTACAACGTCTACAAGTTCTACTCGCAGAGCATGAACTCCTGGGCCAGCGAGCGCCTGCAATTGGAAAACAGCCTCCGTTTCGCCCAGGACCGCGGAGAACTCGAGCTCTACTACCAACCACGCGTTGAAAGCCTCTCCCTGGAACCGGTCGGCATGGAGGCCCTGCTGCGCTGGGACCACCCGCAGCTGGGGCGGGTTTCTCCCGATCGCTTTATCCCGATCGCCGAGGAATCCGGCATGATCCGCGCTATCGGCGAATGGGTGCTGCGCACCGCGTGTATGCAGACCCGCGAGCTACATGATCTCGGTTTCAAAGACCTGCGCGTCGGCGTCAACGTGTCGGCCCAGCAACTAAAGAATGCCAACTTCTTCCAGCAGGTCGAGCGAGCACTTCTCGACTCCGGGCTCCCCCCCGAGTACCTCGAACTGGAGCTGACCGAGCGCGCCGTGATCGATCACTCCGAAGACAACATCAAACTCTTCAACCGCCTCCGCGAGCTCGGCGTACACCTGGCGCTCGACGACTTCGGCGTCGGCTATTCGTCGCTCTCGCAACTCAAGGACTTTCCCCTTAACATCCTCAAGATCGATCGCAGCTTCATCGCAGGGATCCCGGACGATCGCAATCATATCGCCATCACCGAGGCGATCATGGCAATGGGCATGTCCCTTAACCTTGAACTGATCGCCGAAGGGATCGAAACCGAGGAACAATGCAATTTCCTGGCAGCCCGTGACTGCAACAGCCTACAGGGCTTCCTTTTTAGTCGCCCGCTCCCCTTCGCGGAGCTGATAGACTATCTGAAACAACAGCCCAACAGCGTTTGACAGGCCTCCCAGGGAGAAGGCACCATGCTCCTAAGCTCACCTTTCAGAAAAATGACTCGGCGCTTGCCCCTGCGACTGTTTTTGGCGCTGTGCATCATCGGCCTGTTGACACAAACGGCGATTGCCGAAGATGCCCCCCCTTCCGACACCGAGTCCAAACCGGTCACTGAAATCGTATGGGAATTCGACGCCTACTACTCAAATGTCGGCATCTTTGTCCCCCTGACCGACGCCCCAATCCCGGTCATCAACGATCAGAACGAGGAATCGATTTATCGCAGGCTTTTCAGCGCCTCGTTCCCGCCACGCTTTTTCCTCTTCGAGGCGAGCGTCATGCCGCTGCCGAACCTCGGTGTCTACCTGAAAAAAAATCACCTCCAGTTCTACGACGACGCTGAGGTCGGAGACGTCAACCTGATTGAATCGATTACGGCAGGGTTCAAAGAGCCCTATGCCCTGACGCTGTTCTTCGGCAATGTTGCCACCTTTGTCCGGGAGGGCGAGGAACATGACGCGACCAACAAGGGGTACATGGGCTACCTGTTCAGTGTCGGGCATCAGCACATCAAGGACAACGAACTGATCAACGACAGGTGGCTGCAGGTGGAATGGAAGCTCAAAGGGGACCGTGAGTTCGACGAGATCATCCATCGCTGGAGCTTCCGCATCGGCACGTTCCTGCATGAAAACCGTGACGTCGCTGACCTTATCTACCTGGGGGTCCGCCGCAGCAACCTCGACTTCAACGCCCCCTTCCTCTCCCTGCTGAAAAACAGTCAGATCAACCTGCGCGCCGACTTTTCCACGCTGGACGGCGATTTTCTCGGCGGCGAACTGATCGTCGGCAAAAAGTACCCGTTTCCCGACAGCGGCTTTGCTCTCAACTTCGACATCGGTGGAGTGTGGGAGAAGAAAGAAAAATACGGGCCCCGCTACCGGGACAGCGGTGAATCGGAATTTACCCTGGTGCTGCGTCCCAACATCGAATTCTGAAGCAGCTAGAAACGCTCTTCCCGGTAGTCGGGCACTTCCCGAAGCCATGCAGGACGTTGACCGGCGACGAGCAGGGTCTGCTTCACCTGCGCGATTAACCGCTCGCGATCTTTCGGATAACTCCCTGCCAGATTCAGGAAATTGGAGATGTGGTTGGAGCGCAGAATGGTGCGCTGTGGGTTGAGGTGCGTCAGCATCTCGAGCGCCTCAAGGAGAATCCCTTCACGGGTCAGAGGGGATAGGGAGCGGAAGAAATCATCATTATGGCGGTAAAACAGGGTCAACAGCGAAAAGTACTCGGGTGACAGTGACGTGACCCACGCTGCCGTAGCTCGCGCGTGTTCAAGGCTCCGCTCGCGACCGGCGAGGCCCAATATCGCAGTTACCGAGATCTTCAGTCCCGCTTCCCTGGCACGTTGACACCCCTCGAGCATCTGCGCCGAAGTAAACCCCTTGCCTACCGTGGCGAGGGTGAGATCGTCCCCGCTTTCGAGACCGAAATAGAGAATCCGCAACTTCTGCGCACGCAGCTCACGCAGCTGTTCGACACTCTTATGCTGCAGGCTGTTGGGCGAGGCGTAAATGCCGACCCGGGTCAGACGCGGGAAGGCCTGCTGCAGCGCGGCGAGGATTTCGAGAAGGCCCTGCTGCGGGTAGATCAGGGCATCGCCGTCAGCCAGAAACACCCGCTGCACGTGCTGGCGATGATGCTCCGGCACCGCTGCGATCTCTGCAGCGATCTCCTCGAAACTGCGCAGACGAAAGCGCTTGGTCTTGTACATGCCACAAAAGGTGCAGCTGTTCTGCGAGCAACCGAGGGTAATCTGAAAAATCAGGCTTCGGGCTTCACTGGGGGGTCGATAGAGCGGCTCATCGTAGTCGAAATAGTAAAACATGAAGGATCAGCTCCGGTGGGCGTCGATCTGTTCGATAAAGCGTCGCGCCTCCTCGGAGACCTCGTGATGGCGCGTCGCGTCAATCGCCGAAAGAAAATAGTGGTAAGCGCTGGTGGTGCCGCGCGGTTGGTGCAGCAACGACTTTCCAGCGCCGAGAAACGCCCGGTCCACTTCGGGATCGGACGGCCGCTCGGTGATAAACCTGCGGAAGAGACTTAAGGCCGCAAAGCTCTCGCCACGATCGAGCAGCTCCTGGCCGAGCTCCAGCAGCGCCGAAGACGGCAGGTTGCGGCGCTGAAGCCGGTTAAGGCGGGCATAGTAGTCCAACGCACCGTCAAAGTCCCGCTGCACCAGGTACTGCACGAAGGCCTGCGACTCCTCGCCGAACATCGTTTTCAGCGGGCGCTCGCCCGGCTCGGCGCGTCGCGTCTGTCCCCGCACGTGACGATGCGGCTTCCGATCCAACAACCAGGCCAGGGCCAGCCCCGACATGAAACCGCCAATGTGAGCCCCGTAGGCCACCCCGGACCCGGAACCACCATTCCCGAGAAACGGCAGCAGGTTATCGACGACAAGGTAAAAACCGAGCACCCAGCGGGCCGGGATCAGCACCGTCTGCATGAAAAACGGGAACAGGAAGATGAAGGTTTTGACCTGGTTGCGCGGGAACCAGATGAAGTAGCTGCCGAGGAGACCGGAGATCGCCCCCGAGGCGCCGATCATCGGATACGGGGAGTTAAGGGCGAACAGCGCGAAGACCAGGGTCGCGGCCATTCCGGTACCGAGGTAGGCGAGCAGAAAGCGGAACGGACCGAGACGATGCTCGACGTTGTCGCCAAAAATCCACAAAAACAGCATATTGCCGGCCAGGTGCATGAAGCCACCGTGCAGAAACATGGCGCTGAACAGGCCGACCAAGGAAGGGGCGGCCGGGCGGAACCCGAAGCGGAACACCAGCAGATCGTAGGCCGAGATCGAATGCAGGATCTGGCCGAGGGAGAAGCTGCCCTGCCCGAAGGTCTGCACATAATCGTACAGCCACGGATCGGCCGGGTCGGGCCGGGCCGCTGACAGCGGCAGCGTCAGCAACAGGTAAACAGCCACGTTGACCGCGATCAGTCCCCAGGTAACGTACGGGGTCATGCGCGGATTAGGGGTATCGCCTACAGGAAGAAACATGTTTGATCGGTTCTCCGGGGAAAAGCTCTGGTCGATTCTAGCACAGTAGCGAGGCAGAGTCGCCACCCGGATCCACCCAGGAAAGGAATGAGGCTTGCCTTTGGCACGAACGCGTTTTATGCTGCCGGAAACTCAACCGAGAGGTTCTGCCATGACGACCTACACTTTGGACAACCGCGCCCCGCAACGGGTCGGCAAGCTTGTCTGCCTGGCTCGCAACTATGCCGAACACATCAAGGAACTCGGCAACGCCACACCGAGCGCGCCGGTACTGTTCATCAAGCCGTCCACCAGTATCATCGCCAGCGGTGGGCAGATCGTTATCCCTTCCTACAGCGAACAGTGCCACCATGAGATTGAGCTCGCGGTGCTGATCGGCAAGAGTGGCCGCAACATCGACGAGTCCGAAGCGATGAGCTATGTCGCCGGTTATGGCGTGGCCCTCGACATGACCCTGCGCGACACTCAGGCCGATCTCAAGGAGAAGGGGCTGCCCTGGGAGATCGCCAAGGGGTTCGACACCTCCTGCCCACTGGGATCGTTCGTGCCTGCGGCACAGGTTCCCGACCCGCACAACCTGCAGCTGACCCTTACGGTCAACGACGAGGTGCGCCAGGATGACTCGTCGGCGTTGATGATGCGGCGTATCCCGGAGGTCATTGCCTACGCCTCGCACATCTTCACCCTCGAGGAGGGGGACATTTTGCTCACCGGAACCCCGGCCGGGGTCGCGCGCGTGGTCTCGGGCGACCGACTGGTGGCACGCATCGAGGGTCTGCCGACACTCGAGGTCACAGTGGCCTAGGCTCACCTTCCCGCTCCAGCCGCTGGCGGTTGGCCAGCAGGTGCGCCTGGCGGGTCGGCTCCGGCAGACGATAGCCGCCGTGGCAGGCAAGCACCGCAGCTGCGGCCGAGTCGCAGTCGACCCGGTGCCCCGGGGAGACGTACAGCGGCTTGACCCGGTCGCGCGTCCGCACAATGCGCCCGATCTCCTCCCCTGCATCCCACAATGGCACCATCTCCCCCCGCAGTCTCCCCGGCTGCCGTTCGTCACCACAGAGCCGGCTCTTGGCGCAACCGAGTGCCGGGACATCAAACCAGACCCCGAGGTGGCAAGCGATTCCGAAACGCCGCGGATGGGCGATCCCCTGACCGTCGACCAGCACCAGGTCGGGCAACTCCCGGAGTTTCTCCATCGCCGCGACCAGCACCGGCAACTCACGAAATGACAGCAGCCCCGGCACGTAAGGGAACGGGCTCTCTTGCGTCGCAACCGCTTCCTCGACCGGAGTGAGCGCCGGATGCTCAAGCACGACCACCGCACCATGAAATAGCTGCCCAAAGCGACGGTAGGAGACATCGACCCCGGCAACGCGCATCCCCGCCTCCAGCCTGAACGGCTCCAGGCGGACGCAGCGCGCCAGCTGGCGCTGCAGCTCGAACGCTTCTGAAGGGGTTACATTCCAACGATGTCGAGGTGAGATCAAAGGCGGTTTTCCACGTTTTAAGGATTCACACAGCGTCTAGCTGTCCTTTTGAGCCCCACAAACCCGGTTGCGGCCTTCCTGCTTGGCGCGGTACATGGCACGGTCGGCCTTGTTCACCAGGTCCTTAAAGGTCTCCCCGGCACACAACTCGGCAACCCCGAAACTCGCCGTCACCGGGGTATCGACTTCGGGGCATCTATGGCCCATCAGCAACTGGCGCAGATGCTCGGCCAGCCGCATCCCTTCCGACTGGCGTGACGCGCTCAGCAGCACCAGGAATTCCTCGCCACCATAGCGCCCGAGGATATCGCTGCGCCGCAAGGACATATCGAGCAGCCGCGACATCCAGGTCAATACCTTGTCGCCCTGTTCGTGGCCGAAACGATCATTGATTTCTTTAAAATGGTCGAGATCGAAATAGATCAGGGTCATCGGGGTTCCGTAGCGCGAGAACCTTTCGCACTCCCGATCAAGTGCCTCATCGAGAGCAAGGCGATTGGGGATCCCGGTCAACGGATCGACCCTGACCAGCAGCCTTAACTCCGCGTTGAGCTGTTCGGTTTCCAACTCTGCAGAAGCGTCGTGAAACACCTCGACCGCACCGATAATCTCCCCCGTTACATCCCTGATCGGTGCGATCCTGACATCTACCGGCAAGCGCAGACCATCCTTACGTTTTAGAAACAGCCGCTGCTCGACCGATTCCCCGGACCCCATGCAGTCAACCAACGGACATCGCTCTCCACACAAGGGGTTGTTCTGCAGATCACGGTGGTCAAGAATTTCGTTGTCGCAGTGACTACCGACCACCTCACCAGCCAGGTACCCGGTCAACTGTTCGGCGGCACGGTTCCAGTAAAGCAGCTTACGCTCGCAATCGACAAAGTAGACCGCCTCGGCCAGGTGATCGAGCATCTGCTTATAGAACGCATGATCAAGAGTTATATGCTGCATAATCTTCAACCCGGGGACAACACATAAAAGCCACATGTCTCGCGTGACAACAACTTTAACATACCCCAACTCACAAGCTACGCAAGCGGCGTCAGATTCTCAACTGGTGACTCCACCAGTTCCCGGAGTCGGGACGGTAATCGGCGTACTCCGCCTTGAATTGGCTCCAGGCATCGCAATACATCTGCAACGCAATCTTGGCCGGTAGCTGCATTTTCCATCGGAACCAGCTATTCAAGGGCACAAAAAAGCCCCCGGGAAACCCGGGGGCTAAATATCAGACGGCAACTCTCGCCGACTACCGGAAGCCGGGCCCTAAAAAAGTGTGGTTAGAAACGAACGAACTCGTCGTCTCTCACGGCGGTACTGTTTTCCCCGACGTCAGACAGTGCAATTTGCCTTGTCTGCTTCTGGAAAGATTTCCTAGCCGATGCTCTTTCATCTATCGAGAAAAATCCGGCCATGGTTTTCAATTGTTGCGACTGGCCGGAAAGTTCCTCGGCCGTTGATGCCATCTCTTCGGTCGAGGAGGCGTTTTGCTGGATCGATTCATCGAGTCGAACCATGGCAAGGTTGACCTGCTCGGCACCGCTCTCCTGCTCGCTGCTCGAAGCAACGATCTCCTGGACAAGCTCTGCGGTCTCACGGATCTTCGGTACCAGCTCTTCAAGCTGGGCCGCCGCCTGCTCGGCAATCTCCACGCTCCCCGAGGACATCTCGGCGATCTGCGCAGCTGCGGTCTGGCTTCTCTCCGCAAGTTTACGCACCTCGGCGGCCACCACAGCAAACCCCTTGCCGTGCTCGCCGGCGCGGGCCGCCTCGATTGCAGCGTTGAGCGCCAGGAGGTTGGTCTGACGGGCGATCTCTTCGATAATGGAAATGTTGTCGGTGATTTCGGTCATCGCCTTCGAAGTCTGCCGCACCGCTTCGCCGCCCCGGGCGGCTCCCAGTGCAGCCTCTTCGGATATCTGGCCGGTTTTCTTGGCGTTCTCGCTGCTCTGACGGATATTGGCCAACATCTGCTCCATCGCCGAAGAGACCTCCTCGGCAGCGGCCGCCTGGTGGGAGCTGCCGTCGGAGAGGTTCTGGCACGAGAAGGATATCTGGCCGGAACCGCTCGCCACGTGCTCGGTTGCCTCGAGAAGGCTTTGCGCGATGCGACTGAGGCTTCCCACCATTTCATCCAGCGCCTTGCCGAGAATATCCTTGTTCGAAGCGAGGGCAACCGTCACATCCAGATGTCCCTTCGCGATCGATTCGGCAAGCGTCGCTCGCTCGAGCATACTGTCGGCCAGCCGATTCATTTCTGTAGCAACCTCGCCGATCTCGTCGCGGTTCAGGTCGGTGATCCGATTATCCGCCGCGACATCCCCGGCGCCGAGCCGTTGCACCATGGCCAGCACCTTGCGCAACGGTCGTACCAGCATCCTGTCCGCGAGCAGACTGATCAACACCGTCGCCACGATAAACACCACAAAGAACAGGCCGACCTGGAACTGCGCATTACTGCGCGCCTCGCTGCTGTTCAAAAGAATGGTCTGCTCAACCTTGTCGCGCAGTCTCTGCGCCATTTCAGCAAGCCGCTCTTCCAGGTTGCGCTGTTGCTGACCTACGCTCTGGATCTGGGCAAACAGTTGTTCATCTTCCTCCCCGGCGGCAAATCGCCGGTACGTGACCAGGGCCACCTCGTTGTAGGCGTCGAAATCTTTCTCCAGCTGCAACAGCCGATCACGCTCGAAATCACCGGCGGAAGCAACCTCCTGCAGCAACTGCTTGACCTGAGCGCCCACATTCTCCGCTTCGACGATCGCTTCCTCGTCGCCGACCAACACAGCATCCTGAAACAGATCTTTCTGTGCTTTGAATAGGGTTTTCAGCTCAGCCCCCTGCAGGGAGCGGGGAAAATCGACCTGGTCCATCTTCTCCAGGTCATTCACAAGATCGGCGCTGGAACGGTAGGTGATCGCCGTTGACACGGCAAAACCGAGCAGAGCCAGCCCTATGCACAACCAGATTTTGGCACGGATATTCGTGACGAATGTCATTTTTCAACCTCCCCGCGGGCCCCGGAATCCGGGGCCCGCAGGATTAAGTTACTTAAGCGTTACTAACTTTACCGAACCGTCCAGGGCCTCCCGGGAGATGTAGCCAATGCCGCGCGGGTCTGCGGCGATGTATTTTTTCATCTCCGCATCGTCCCTGACCTCGACGGGAGTATGGCCGGTACCGGTGAACAGGGCTTTCTTCCAGAAGGTATTGAACTGCTGTGCGCTCTTGTTCAGGACCGCACGGGTAAAGCTATCGGTTACTTCGGCATCGTACTGGCTGTAAAGAATCACCTTGTCTCCGTTATCCCACGAGCCTTTCTTGCCGAGGAAAATCTTCTTGGCGATAGTGGCATCAAGCGATGCCAAAGGGTTTGAAGGGTTGACCACCAGCACCACGTCGGCGGCCAGCACCGGGGTTGTCCACAGCAGAGTGACCAGGAATAAACCGATGATTGATCTCAACATGACTGACTCCTAAAAATTGTAAGACATTTTGACGGCGTAATAATCCCACTTGTCCTCGAGGTCCGCGGGATCGTTCAGCGTAGTCAAAAACAGCGCGGCACCATCAATGGTGTGGTACTCGGCCTTGACCAGCCAGTTCGGGTTGATGTCGTAGCGCACACCGATGCCAAAATCCTTACGCCAGGTAAAGAAGTCCTTGCGCTGAGCCGGGTTGCTGGCAACATGATCAACGCCATCCTTATCGTCTTTGTCGGCGTAGTAAACATCGTAGAGCAGCGACAGGGTCAACTGGTCAAACAGGGTGTAGGCCCCCATCACGTAGTACGACTGTGATGTGGCGTCCGTAGCAAGCACGCCGTTATAAACCTGCTCGCGCTCGGTTTCCGAATATTCGCTTGAGAGCAGGAAGTTGCCGATGCCGTACTCCAGGGAGGCAACCCAGGTCAGCTCATTCTCGAGGGTCCCACTCAGCTTGGTCGGCACGAACACCTGGTTTGCGTCGGTCGGGTTGATGGTCGGGTCGATGGAACGATTGAGCACATAATCGAGGGTGTTCTTGACCACCATCGCCGAACCACCAAGGCGAAGACCTTCCAACGGAGTATTGATGGTGATGGAGCCACCGCCGATGTAGTCATTGTTCACATCGAGGTCGACGACGTTGATATTCTGGATGTAGTTGCTCTGCAGGTAGGCCTGCTTCTCGGCGGGCGTGGCACCCGGGATATCCGCGGCATAATTCGCCATAAATGCCGGGATCAGCGCTTGAGCGAGAGTCTTACGGGTGATGAAGGTCGCGTTCTGCTTGAGGGCGGTAATCAGCAGAGAATCGTCATCGACGTTGATGCTGCCATAGTAACCGTGGTAGTCGAGATCACCGAGAGGACCAAGTGGCAGGTTGCCATAGAGACCGGCACCCTGGTAGGCGACCAGCAGGTCACGCTTGCTTTCATCATAGATACTCTGCGGCAGAAACACCATCGAACGGAGGAAGTCGGCGTCACGCCCCTCGTTGTAGAGTCCTAAGGGGAGCTTGATCTTACCGACACGCAGGCCGTGGTAGTCGTTATGCCGGAAGTCGGCGAAGCCCCAGTCGAGTTTGATTTCGTTGTTGCCGACATCACCTAGATCGCGCGAAAGAAGCTGAGCCCCGATGCGCAGCTTGTCATTCACCTGACTCGAAACCACCAGGCCTACCTCGTTAAACTCCGTCGTCCCTTCCGTAGAATCCGATGTCAGAAAGTTGTTCTCGGTGCTCTCAAGATACCCTTGAGAAACAAAGCCATGAACTGAAACTTCCGGGATATCCATGCCCCACGCGACCCAGGGCACAACCAGAAACATTATAGACATAACCAACCGTGTTTTCATACGCGACTCCTCGTCGTTCTTAAATTTTTAAAAAATGAGATTAACCAAGGACAACGATAAAGCAACCCACGTACCAAGTGTGGCTTTAATGAGTGGAAGAAATTATTTAACGCCCTAAAAACAGTTGAATAGCTTCCGCAAATCAACAACTTGGAACCGTATAAACACGAGCCTGCGCCTGATCAATTTCCAAACTCTCTGAAATCCCGGCAACAAGACGAGACTAACCATCTCAACAAGTAAAAGCGGTGACACATTTACGCCCCCTTGTTTCAAAAAATGTCACCATCCCATCTTACGCGCCAACAAAAAAGCCCCCGGGTTTCCCCGGGGGCTTTTGTAGTGCAGACTATGTCGACGGACACTACATCGACTACTTGTCCATCAGCGCCGCATGGGCCGCCGCGAGGCGGGCGATCGGCACCCTGAACGGCGAGCAGGAGACGTAATCGAGACCGATCTTGTGGCAGAAGATCACACTCGAAGGCTCACCACCATGCTCGCCACAGATGCCGAGCTTGATGCCGGGGCGGGCCTTGCGGCCAAGCTCGCAGCCCATCTTGACCAGCTGGCCTACACCCGCCTGGTCGATGGCCACGAACGGGTCGCTGGGGTAGAGCTCCTTCTCCACGTAGAACGGCAGGAACTTGCCGGCATCGTCACGCGACAGCCCGTAGGTCGTCTGGGTGAGGTCGTTGGTGCCAAAGGAGAAAAACTCGGCCTCTCCGGCAATGGCATCGGCGGTCAGCGCGGCACGCGGCAGCTCAATCATGGTGCCGATCAGGTACTCGACCTTGACGCCGTACTCGGCGATCACGGCGTCGGCAACCTTAATGGCGTTAGCGCGCAGAATGGCCAGCTCCTTGACCTCGCCGACCAGCGGGATCATGATCTCGGGAACGATCTCGAAGCCGTCGTTCTTGATCAGCTCACAGGCAGCCTCCATGATCGCACGCACCTGCATGTCGTAAATCTCGGGGTAGGTGATCGCCAGGCGGCAGCCGCGGTGACCAAGCATCGGGTTAAACTCGTGCAGCGACTCGACCTTGGCCTTGAGGGTGGCGGCCTCGACACCCAAATCCTTGGCGAGGTGCTCGATCTCCTCGTCGCCATGGGGGAGGAACTCGTGCAGCGGCGGGTCGAGTAGGCGGATGGTCACCGGCAGCCCCTTCATCACCTTGAACAGGCCGAGGAAATCCCCTTTCTGCATCGGCAGGATCTTGTCGAGCGCCTTTTTGCGTCCCTCGACGTCGTCAGCGAGGATCATCTCGCGTACCGCGGTGATGCGGTCTCCTTCGAAGAACATGTGCTCGGTGCGGCACAGGCCGATCCCCTCGGCACCAAAGTCGCGCGCCACCTGGGAGTCGTGCGGGGTGTCGGCGTTGGTGCGCACCTTCATGGTGCGGCAGTTATCTACCCAGACCATAAGCTCGCCGAAGTCGCCGGTCAGCTCCGGCTGAACCGTCGCGACCTCGCCACGCATCACCTCGCCGGTCGAACCGTCAAGGGTGATGATATCTCCCTTCTTGAAGTTCGCACCGCCAACGGTGGTGAAGCTCTCGTCGCGGTAGTTGACCTTTATGTCGCCGCAGCCGGCAACGCAGCACTTGCCCATGCCGCGAGCGACAACCGCCGCGTGCGAGGTCATACCGCCACGGGCGGTGAGAATCCCCTGGGCGGCGTGCATGCCGTGGATATCCTCGGGGCTGGTCTCGACACGTACCAGGATCACCTTGCGTCCGAGCTTCGCCTCTTCTTCGGCCTCGTCGGCGGTGAAGACGATCTCGCCGCTGACCGCACCGGGCGAAGCCGGCAGACCCTTGGCGACCACGTCCTTGGGTGCCTTGGGGTCGAGGGAGGGATGCAGCAGCTGGTCGAGCTGCTCCGGCTCGACACGCAGCACCGCCTCCTCCTCGCTGATCAAACCTTCCTTGACCATATCGACGGCAATGCGCACCGCGGCCTTGGCGGTACGTTTGCCGTTACGGGTCTGAAGCATGTAGAGCTTGTGCTTCTCGATGGTGAACTCGATATCCTGCATGTCGCGGTAGTGTTTCTCGAGGATGTCGCGGATCTTCACCAGCTGATCGTAGCAGTCAGGCAGCACGTCCTCCATCGCCGGCAGGTCGCCTTCCTTGTGCTTGGCCTTGTTGATCGGCTGCGGAGTACGGATGCCGGCAACCACGTCCTCGCCCTGGGCGTTGACCAGGTACTCGCCGTAGAAGTAGTTTTCGCCGGTGGCGGGGTCGCGGGTGAAGGCGACGCCGGTGGCGCAGTCATCACCCATGTTGCCGAACACCATCGACTGGACGTTGACCGCGGTCCCCCATTCGGCGGGAATACTGTTGAGCTTGCGGTAGGTGATGGCACGGGCATTCATCCACGAACCGAATACCGCACTGATGGCACCCCAGAGCTGCTCCTTCGGATCGTCGGGGAAGTCGACGTCGAGCTCTTCCTTGACCTTGTTCTTGAACAGGGTTACCAGCTCCTTGAGATCTGCGGCGGTAAGATCGGTATCTTCCATCACGCCCCGCTCTTCTTTCATCTCGTGCAGGATATCTTCGAGGATGTCACCATTCATGTCCATGACAACGTTGGCGTACATCTGGATGAAACGGCGGTAGGAGTCGTAGGCGAAACGCTCGTCGCCGCTCTGGGCGATGACACCCTGCACCGTGGTATCGTTGAGGCCGAGATTCAGGACCGTGTCCATCATTCCCGGCATCGAGGCGCGCGCGCCGGAACGGACCGAGACCAGCAGCGGGTTGCTGGCATCGCCGAACTTCTTCTCCATCAGCTTCTCAACCACCTCGAGGTGCTGATTGACCTCTGCATCGAGGGTCTCCGGGTAATTACGGTCATTCTTGTAGTACTCGGTACAGACATCGGTGGTGATGGTGAAGCCAGCAGGTACCGGCAGGCCGATCGCGGTCATTTCCGCGAGGTTGGCCCCTTTGCCCCCCAGCAGTTCCTTCATGTCGCCTCGACCTTCTGCGACGCCATTACCGAAAGAATAAACATACTTCGTTGTCATGCCTTGCTCCTTTTGTGCGTGATTATGTCCACTGAAATTTCATCAGATTGGAAACCTTTAGCCAAAATAAAATCGCCGCTTGAGACTCAAGCGGCGATTTTGGAAAAGTCGGCGATATCGGCGAATATTCGCGCGGCCATTGTCAGCAGCGCTAGCCGGTTGGCCTTGACCCGTTCATCCTCGGCCATGACCATGACTCCTTCGAAGAAGTCGTCAACCGGTCCGCGTAGCGTGGCGATGGCCTGCAGCGCCTTGGTGTAGTCACCGGCGGCGACCGCCTGCTCGACGCTGGCGTTGACGCTGGCCAGGGCCGCAGCAAGCTTGCCCTCGCATGCCTCCTCGAAGAGCGCCTCGTCGACCGGGGTCTCGACCCCACCCTTGATGATATTGACCACCCGCTTGAAAGCGACCGCCAGCGGTTCGAAATCGGCCTCCCCCTTGAGCTCGGCCAGGGCCTTCACACGGGCTACCGCGTCAAGGGGATCGTCAAAGGAGGCGCTGAGTACCGCGTCGACCACGTCGTTGGGGTAGTCCTGCGCGGTCAGCATGTTGAACAGGCGCAGACGGATAAACTCCAGGACGTCGTTGCGCACCTCGGCGGCCGGGCGGGTCAGCTTCTCTTCGAGCAGCTCCACGCTGCGACCGATCAGCTGGCGCAGCGACACCGACAGGTCACGATCGAGCAAAATACTGAGGATACCGATGGCACTACGGCGCAGCGCATAGGGGTCGGCGCTGCCGGTCGGGATCAGCCCGACGCCGAAGCAGCCACAGATGGTGTCGATCTTGTCCGCCAACGACACGAAGGCGCCGACGTTGTCGGACGGCACCGCCCCGCCAGCTTCGACCGGCAGATAGTGCTCGTAGATCGCCGTAGCGACGCGAGGGTCCTCGCCGTCGAGCAACGCGTATTCGCGTCCCATGACCCCTTGCAGCTCGGGGAATTCGTAGACCATGGCCGACTCGAGGTCACACTTGGCGAGCTCGGCGGCACGCCCGGTCGCCTTGACGGCATCGGCATCGAGTTTCTCCGCCAGCTCGAGCGCCAGGGTCTTGAAGCGCATGACCTTCGCGTAGCTGGTTCCAAGCTTGGCCTGGTAGACCACGTTCTTGAGGGCGTCGAGGCGGCTTTCGAGGCGCGCCTTCTGGTCTTCCTTCCAGAAGAACATGGCGTCGGAGAGGCGTGCACGGATCACACGCTGGTTCCCTGCGACCACCACCTTGGGATCTTCGGCCACGGTATTGGCGACGGTGATGAACACCGGCAGCAGCCTGCCGTCCTGACCTTCCACCGAGAAATAGCGTTGGTGGGCACGCATGCTGGTGATCAGCAACTCGCGCGGCAGCTCACGGAACTCTTCGTCGAAGGTGCCGAGCAGCCCCTGCGGGTACTCGACCAGGTAGGTGACCTCCTCGAGCAGCCCGGCGTCCGGGACCAGCTTGCCGTCGGTCTGGTTGGCGGCCTCTTCGACCTGTGCGGCGATCATCGCCTTGCGGCGGTCCTGATCGACGATCACGAAACGCTTCTCGGCCTCAGCGAGATACTCCTTGAGGCTACCGACCGGGAACTCTTCCGGCGCCATGAAGCGGTGGCCACGCGAGGTCACGCCGCTCTCGAGATTACCGTAACTAAACGGCACCGCCGCGCCGCCGTAGAGCGCGACGATCCAGTGCAGCGGACGGGCGTAGCGGATATCGAGGTCCTTCCAGCGCATCGACTTGCGGAAGGTGAGGTTACCGATCAGGCGTGGCAGCAGCTCCTGCAGCAGCTCGGCGGTCTTGCGCCCGGTCTCGACCTTTTCGGCGCAGACGTACTCCCCCTTGTCGGTGGAGACGATCTTCAGCTCGGAGGGATCGACCCCCTGGCCGCGGGCGAAACCGGCGCCGGCCTTGGTCGGGGTGCCATCCTCGCCGAAAGCGACCTTCTTCGCCGGCCCCATCGCCTGGATGGTGCGGGTCGGCTGCTCCTCGGCCACCTCGGCCACGGCCAGCACCAGGCGGCGCGGGGTGGCGTAGGTGGTGATCGCACCGTACTCAAGTGAGGCGTTGTCGAATTCCTTGCGGATCAGTTTTTCAAGGTCGGCCATCGCCACCGGCAGGAAGCCGGCGGGGATCTCTTCGCTGCCGATTTCGAGGAACAGTTCCTTAGCCATTTGCCCCTCCCTTCAGCAGCGGGAAGCCGAGCTTCTCGCGTTGTTTCAGATAGCCCTCGGCACACAGCCGCGCCATGTTGCGCACCCGGCCGATATACGACGCACGCTCGGTGACCGAGATCGCACCGCGCGCATCGAGCAGGTTGAAGGCGTGGGAACTCTTGAGCACGAAGTCGTAGGCCGGCAGCACCAGATCCTTCTCGGCGAGACGAGTACACTCCTGCTCGTACATGGTGAAAAGCTTGAACAGCATGTCGACGTCGGCTTCCTCAAAGTTATAGTGGGAGAACTCGACCTCGTTCTGGTGATGCACGTCACCGTACTTGATGCCGTCGATCCACTCGAGGTCGTAGACGTTATCGACCCCCTGGATGTACATGGCGATGCGCTCGATGCCGTAGGTGATCTCACCCGGGATCGGCTTGAGGTCGATACCGCCACACTGCTGAAAGTAGGTAAACTGAGTGATTTCCATGCCGTCGAGCCAGACTTCCCAGCCCAAGCCCCAGGCGCCAAGGGTCGGCGACTCCCAGTCGTCCTCGACGAAGCGGATGTCGTGCTTGGCCGGGTCGATACCGAATCTCTTGAGCGACTCGAGGTAGAGCTCCTGGATGTTCAGCGGTGCCGGTTTGAGAATCACCTGGAACTGGTAGTAGTGCTGCAGGCGATTGGGGTTCTCGCCGTAGCGGCCATCGGTCGGGCGCCGCGAGGGCTCGACGTAGGCGACGTTCCACGGCTCCGGGCCGAGGGCCCGCAGGAAGGTGGCCGGGTTAAACGTTCCGGCGCCTTTCTCCAGATCGTACGGTTGCTGAATGATGCAACCCTGATTGGCCCAGAAGTTTTGCAGCGAAAGAATGAGATCCTGAAAAGTCACGCGACCTCCGAGTTATCCCGGGCCGCTCCGGCCACGGGTAATGGTATACAGTATACAGATTTTAAAAAAGCAGAGTTTAGCCTGCTGCACAGGTCATGTCAAGGACGGAAAACCCTCTCTCAGAGCCGCTCACCGGCATCACCGCCACCTTCGATTTCCGCGAGAAACGCGAGGCTGCGCAAGGGGCGGGAAAAGTGCGGAGCCAGCGCCGACGCCGTCATGCGCAACCCCTCGTCCAGAGTCTGCGCGCTGAGGCTGAAGCCTTCGAACAGCTCAAGACGGGTCTGCAGGCAGCGCGACAGGCTGCCGAGTGTGGTCACGTGCACGCTCAGCTCGGAAAAACGGCTGGCGCAGGCACTACACAGGCTACCGCCCCGCGCCGCCTCGAAAGCTACCTCCCCCTCGCGAAAGACCGTGTAGCACTCTGCACAGTGCAGTAGGTGGGGAATAGTACCGGAGAGCTGCAGCAGACGCAGCTCAAGCAGCAGGCGCGCCGCGCGCGAGGCCCCGTGAAGATGCAGGTGATCGAGATAGGCCTTGAGCAGGCGGTACTCGGCACCCTGGTCACCCCCTGCGACCGCCAACTCCTCGCTGACTTCCACTCCGTAGCCTGCAAAGGCCAACGCCTCGAGGTTGCCGCGCAGGCCGGAGCGCAGATTGACCAGCTCGGCCTCCTTGAGCTCAAGCAGCTCCCCCCGACGCCGCTCCGTCCAGTGCATCACGGTCTGGGCAAACAGTTCCAGCGCAGGCCCGAAGCGCTTGCGGCTGCGCCGCGCGTTGCGCGCGAACCCCTTCAGCACCCCGTGCCCCGGGGTGAAGAAGCTCACCACCAGGTCGGCTTCACCGTAGGGGGTGTGACGCAGGATAATCGCATCGGAATGCTGGCTACGCACGGGAACAGATCAGTGCAGATAGTCAAGAAAGGCAGTGGCGGTGCCAAAGTAGATGAGGATGCCGGTGATGTCGTTGGCGGTCTGCACGAAGGGGCTCGAAGCGATCGCCGGGTCGATGCCGATCCTCTTGAAGAAGCTTGTGGCGACCACTCCCATGCTCGCGGCGACGGTCATGGCGGTGACCATGGCGATACCGACCACTAGGCCGAGATAGGGGTTACCATGCCAGGCGAAAGCGACCAGGCCGATCACCATGCCGCACACCGAGCCCATGATCATGCCGACACGCAGCTCCTTGAAAAACACTTGGCGCAGGGTGGAGAAATCGATCTTGCCGGTGGCGAAACCGCGTACCACAATGGTTGCCGACTGCCCACCGACGTTCCCCCCCATGCCGGTGATAACCGGGATAAACGAGATCAGGGCGATGATCTGCTCGAGGGTCGCCTTGAACAGCCACATCAGGTAGCCGGTGACCACCCCGCCGAGCAGGTTGGTAACCAGCCATGGGAGGCGCAGGCGCGCGATCTTGGTCGCCTTGTAGCCATAGAGCAGCTCTTCTTCGCTGGCGCCCGCCATCTTGTAGATATCCTCGGTCGCCTCCTGGCGCAAGACATCGATAACGTCGTCGACGGTGATCACACCCATCAGCTTGTTGTGCTCGTTGATGACCGGGACCGCCAGCAGGTTGTACTTCTCGACGATCTTGGCGACCTCTTCCTGGTCCACATCGGTGCGCACGCTGATCACCTCGCTGATCATGACCTTTTTCAGTGGCGTGTTCGGCGGCACGGTCAGCAGCTGACGCAAAGAGAGCACCCCGACCAGGTGGTTGCGCTCGTCGGTGACGTAGACGTAGAAGACCATCTCCACGTCCTCGGCATGCTGGACGGCATCGATCGCCTGGGCCACGGAGAGGTTGTCACGCAGCGAGAAGGTCTCGGTCGCCATGATGGCGCCGGCAGTATCCTCCTCGTACTCGAGAAGCTTCTCGATCTCGGTGGAATCCTCGTCCTTGAGGGTTTCGAGGATCTCCTCGGCAAGCTCCTCGGAGAGACCGCGGATGATCTCGACCGCGTCGTCCGAAGGCATCTCCTGCAGCACCTCGGTGATCATCGATTTCTCGAGCTGTTCGAGCAACCGGGCACCGGTGCCGGGGTCAAGTTCCGAAAGCACGTAGGCAGCGGTCTCGGTATCCCCGACCAGGTTGTAGAGGGTCTGTTGGTCCTTGAAATCGAGGTAACGGAAGAGGTGGGCAATGTCGGCCGGGTGAATCTTGGCCAGCACCTTGGAGAGGTTTGGGTAAGCGCCACGCCGCAGTAGCTTCTTGACGGTTTCGAGCAGGGCTTGCAGACGCTGTTCCATGGCGGGACTCCCGGAGAATAAAAAGCCCAGCCACAAACCGCGGGCTGCGCCTCAATCGAACAAAATCAAGCTTTTCAATCTAGCACCCGCCCCACAGGCTGTCAACCGCGCAGCCCCCGGTTTAGCGACACTCGAAGCGCTTGGGACACACTCACAATCATGTTATAAGAGGGGACGCCTAGGGGAGCACGAACCCCCAACTCATGGCATCTGGACGTAAACCATGGCCAAGAAACGCAAAGACGCATCACCCGACAACCAGCCGCCCCTCCCCTTCGAGCGCCCCGGGGTGATCCGCGCCCTCAATGTCGCCCTCTACATCACCAACTTCCTGCTTATGCACTACGCGTGGGAACGCGTCTCTCCAGGAGACGGCAACATCATGCGCCTGGCCGCCTGCTGGTTTCTCTCCTACCTGCTCACCCGGGTGATTATCGAGGCAACCAAGATACCACTGCGTGCAGGACTGACCGTCGCCTTCGGTGCGATACTCTCTTTCGTCCTGCTGATGCCCAAGGGGTAGCCCGTTCCCGCTTCGCCGGTGATAGGCACGCCAGAGGCAAACCTCAATGATTGCGGGGGCGCAGCCCCGCACACCGCAACTTCAACACCGCCGGGGGTGCCCGGCAACACCTTACTTTTCTTTGATGGCAAAGAAAAGTAAGCAAAAGAAAGCCACCCCGAACTCCGCCACCCGACGATCGGGTACCCTCGCTAGCCGAAAGTTTTAATCCTGCCGGCGACCATATCGCCAATCGCCAGGATTAAAATCCCGGCACTCGGTGACTGCGCACGGGGCCCCGTAAAGGCAGTGGAACAGGCAACGCCCCTTTCCTTTTCCCCGTGTGACGCCGCCGGAGCAGGTGCGGTTCACGCCGTATCAGACCGGAGAGTTGAGCGCAGCGAATGGCGAAGGCCCGGCGGGAACCGTAGCTGAGGAGGGAACCCGCCATTAGCATGGCGGGCAAGGAGGTCGGGCGCCCTTTTCTGCTTACTCTTTTGGGGCGCAACAAAAGAGTAAAGCGGCGTGCGGGGCCGCGACCCCGCGATCCTTAAGGCTCATACCGACGCCCCCGGCGAAGCGCATGGCCTTGGAATCACCAGGGAGCACAACCCCTGGGCTTCCCCCTGCCCCTGACTTGTTCGCATTCCCTTTCAGCACAAGACACAAAAAAGGCGACCCTGTGGTCGCCTTCATGTTTACTTACTCTCGGCATCAGCCTCGCCCGCCGATCTCGCCGGCGCCGTGTCTGATTTCTTCACCGCCTTCGGTGGTTGATAGACAAACTCCCACTGATCGTAACTGCTTGCCCCTTCAAAGGCACTGTACTCCTCGGGGAAGCCTTCCTGGCGAAACGGGGTCTTGATGCTAGCGCTCTTGACCCCCTTGATCCGCCCCCCCTCTTTGATCAGGACGAAGTCCTCGCCGGTGATCGGATCGAGGTAGACCTTGCGCAGATGACGGATGGCGTTCGCGGAACGCGGATCCTTGACCAGATCATCGAGGGAGTTGGGGAACAGGCCAGCGGCACCGCCATGCTTGACACTGTAGAAGCTCTCGATCCCCTTACGGATCTGGTCACCGCGCCAGAACAGCTCCTGTTCCTTGCTGCGCTGCACGATGGTCGACCACGACGAGCCGGCAATACCGAGTCCCAGGCCGAGAACCACCACCGCCAGCAACACCAGCAGCATGGCCGAACCACGCTGATCCTGAACAGATTGATATGGAGATATCCGCTGTCTCATCACTTGCAAACTATAACCAGCCTCGACCCTGAACGCCAGCCTAAAGGCACGCGTCCGCCTCCTCCTGCCAACGCTGCAAGCGCCGATCCTTGGCCTGCCACACCTCACCAAGCCACTCCTGCAGCAGGGAACGCCCCTGCTCACCTTCGAGACTGAGCAGGTGCGGCGGCACCGGAAACTGCTCGACATGCGCCCGCACCGTGCCCGCCCGTCCGCACAGAAAGTCCCAGTAAGAGAGCCGCTCACGGTAACCGAGCGTCACATCGACAATGCCGTCGAGTCGTGTGTCGAGATGTTCCAACGCCACGCCGAGACCACCCGGGCGAGGAGGCAGCAGCTGCGCAAAGGGAGACTGCAGGCTGCTCTTCTTGGCAGCGGTGAAGCGGGTCCCTTCGGGAAAAATCACCAGCGTAAAGGGACCGCTACCGAGCCGCCGACAGCCACGCGCCACCGCTTCACGGTCACGAATAGAACGTGCGGCAGCATCCTGCCTGGTCGAGCGGCGCACCAGCGGGAAATCGAGCATCCAGATCGCCAGGCCGATAAACGGCACCCAGAGCATCTCGCGCTTGGCGATGAAGCGTGGAAACGGCATGCGCGGCCCGAACAGCTGCAGCAGCACCATGATATCGGTCCAGGAACGATGGTTACACAGCAAAAGATAACGGCCGTCTGCGCGCAGGCTCGCCTCTCCCTCGAGAAGCGGCTGCGGGATACCAGAGAGCCTCAACACGCCGGTCGAGAACAGGATCCAGATCCGTCCGCAGAGCAGCTGCGGACCACGCAACGCCACCCGGGCCGGCTCCGGGAGTAGCAGGATCGGTAGGCCAAACATCATAAACAGCAGGAAAATCGGGATCGTGCCGAGGAACAGGATGGTAAAGACGATGGCGCCGCGGATCATCGCTGCACTCCTCTACAGGGTGGCCAACCGCTCCAGGGCGGCCTCGATGGCACCACCTGCCACATCAGGCGTGGCACCGAAGGCGACCAGGCCATCCTCATGCCCCCCCATGGCAAACAGACGCTGCCCCATGCCGGCGGTTTCGCGGAAGAGGCGCGTCACTTCGTCCGACATCTGCGGGGTGCCATAAGGAACCAGCGCGTCGGTGAGCGGCAAGCCGAGCTCGGCGGCGTTCCGCCAGAGCTCAGGCGCGTGGACATGCAGCACACAGCCGACCTCGACGCCCGCCTGGTAAAGAGCGGCATGGGTCAACGCCTCAGAAGAGGGTTTGAGTGGACCGACTGCGGTGACCGCGTTGCTGTCGGTATCGGCCCCGATCACCAGCACGTAGTGCGCCGTGTCGAGCTGTTCAAGCCCCCCGGTCTGGGTGCCGGTGATCCAGAACCCGTCGTCACCCCGGACGCTCACATTGCCGAAACCGAAGCCGTCATAGCGCGCCGAGTCCTGGCCGATCATCTTGAGCGCAAAGAGCCGCTGCCGCCAGCGGTTGACGTCGGCGATCACTTCCGTGGACGGCGCGGGGCCGGGGTGGAAATCGAGGCTGAACTTGATGACACCTTCGTTAGGCACAATGCCTCCATTCCTCAAAATCTACTTCGCCGGGGGTGCCCGGCAACACCTTGAATTCGCGGGGTCACGGCCCCGCTCGCCGCCTTACTCTTTTGTTACGCCCCAAAAGAGTAAGCAGAAAAGGGCGCCCGACCTCCTTGCCCGCCATAGACCGGCGGGTTCCCTGCGCAGCAACGCCTCCCGCCGGGCCTTCGCCATTCGCTTCGCTCAACTCTTCGGCCTGTTTCGGCGTGAGCCGCTGCTGCTCCGGCGGCGTCACACGGGAAAGGGGGGGGGGGGCAAAAGAACTTTATTGTTCCCTCTTAGGCGGGAACGGTGTTGATTGTCCCTACTGCTTTTACCGGGGCCCCGTGCGTAGTCATCGAGTGCCGGGATTTTAATCCTGACGGTAGGCGAGCACGCGAGCCGGCTGGATTAAAACTTCCGGATAGCGAGGGCACCCGATCGTCGGGTGACGGAGTTCGGGGTGGCTTTCTTTTGCTTACTTTTCTTTGCCATCAAAGAAAAGTAAGGTACTGCCGAGCACCCTCGGCGAATTAAGAATTCACTTAGGGGCCAGGGGCAAAGCCCCGAGGTGTTTCCCCTTATCTCCCCGAAAGGATATTCCCAATGATCCCACCAATAAACTGCTCTCCCGACTTTTCACCACCGCCAGTCTGACGCATCGGCGCGGCGGCCAACACCCGCTCGGCAAGGCGCGAAAGCGGCAACGACTGCAGCCAGACCTTGCCGGGGCCGCGCAGGGTGGCGAAGAAGAACCCTTCGCCACCGAACAAGGCATTTTTTACCCCGCCGACAAACTCGATATCGTAATCGACGCTTTTCTGCATCGCCACCATGCAGCCGGTATCGACCTTGAGTACTTCGCCTGACTTGAGTTCCCGCTCCATCAGCGCACCGCCGGCATGCACGAACACCAACCCGTCGCCGGTAAGGCGTTGCAGGATAAAACCCTCGCCGCCAAAGAACGCCGCCCCGAGCCGCTTCTGAAAGGCGATACCGATCTCCACCCCCTTGGCGGCACAGAGGAAGCTGTCCTTCTGGCAGATCAGCTCGCCCCCGACGCTCCCTAGGTCCATCGGCACAATGCTGCCGGGGAAAGGCGCCCCGAAAGCGACTTTCTGCTTACCGTTGCCCCGGTTGGTGTAGCTGGTCATGAACAGGTTCTCGCCGGTCAGTACCCGCTTGCCAGCACCGAACACTTTGCCCATCACCGACTGCGACTCGCTGCTGCCGTCGCCAAAGATGGTCACCATGTCGATCCATTCGTCCATATACATCATCGCGCCGACTTCGGCCAACGCGGTCTCACCCGGGTCGAGTTCGACCTCGACGAACTGCATTTCCTCGCCGTGGATCGCAAAATCGATCTCGTGCGCCATCCGTTGCAGCTGCTGGGGACGTTCAAGCTGGTAACCTTTGCGTCCGAGAAACTCGATAAAGCCGTCGAACTTGTCGGGTGGGATGCGGTACTTACCCTCGAGCAGCGAACGGTCCATGCCGCTGTTGTAGTCGGCGACGAAACGTTGGTATTTCTCCAGCACCTTGGGGTTGATATCCATAGCTATCTCCTTACGGTTTTCCGGACCAAACAACGAAACATAAATATACCAGAGAGCAAGGCCACTATTATTGGTTTCTGGGAATGGCTCTTGAGATCAGAATCAGAACCGCCGGGGTTCTGTTGCGAGCCTTTTGTAAGTCAAGATCGCAGGATAGCGGTCCCGCTCGCCGCCTTACTCTTTTATTACGCCCCAAAAGAGTAAGCAGAAAAGGGCGCCCGACCTCCTTGCCCGCCAAAGACCGGCGGGTCCCCTGCTCAGCAACACCCCACGCCGGGCCTTCGCCATTCGCTGCGCTCAACTCTCCGGCCTGTTTCGGCGCGAGCCGCCGCTGCTCCGGCAGCGTCACACGGGAGAAAGAGAAAGCCAGTGCCTGTTCCATGGCCTTTCCGTGGCCCCGTGCGCAGTCACCGAGTGCCGGGATTTTAATCCTGACGTTTGGCGATATGGTCGCCGGCTGGATTAAAACTTCCGGACAGCGAGGGCACCCGATCGTCGGGTGACGGAGTTCGGGGTGGCTTTCTTTTGCTTACTTTTCTTTGCCATCAAAGAAAAGTAAGGTGCTGCCGGGCACCCCCGGCGTATTTCTGATTTTGCCGGTGTGCGGGGCTGCGCCCCCGCGGCTCTCAGTGCGCCTCTTTCCAGTTCTGCCCGACCCCGACTTCCACATCGAGCGGCACTGAGATCTCGACCGCGCCCTCCATCTCCTGCTTCACCAGCGCCTTCATGGTCTCAAGCTCGTCCTGCGGCACGTCGAACACCAGTTCGTCGTGCACCTGCAGCACCATGCGGCTCTTGAGCCCCTCGGACTTGAGACGATTGGCGACTTTGATCATCGCCAGCTTGATGATATCGGCCGCCGAACCCTGCACCGGGTAGTTGATGGCGTTGCGCTCGGCATAGCCGCGGATCGCGCCGTTCTTGCTGTTGATCTCCGGTACCGCGCAGCGCCGCCCGCACAGGGTGGTCACGTAGAGGTTTTCCTGCGCCTCCTTGACCTTGGCATCCATGAAAGTGCGGATACCGGGGTAGCGCTCGAAGTAGGTATCGATAAAGGCTTGCGCCTCGCGTCGCCCGATATCGAGCTGCTTGGCGAGTCCGAAGGCGCTCATGCCGTAGATCACCCCGAAGTTGATTGCCTTGGCCTGGCGACGCTGCTCGCTGGTGACCATCTCGGGGAACAGCCCGAACACCTCGCTGGCAGTGCGCTGATGGATATCCTCACCGCGCGCGAACGCCTCCTTGAGCGCCGGCACGTCAGCCATGTGCGCAAGGATGCGCAGTTCCACCTGCGAATAGTCGGCGGCCAGCAGCACACACCCGGCGCTGGGGATAAAGCCTTCGCGGATACGGCGCCCCTCCTCGGTGCGGATCGGGATGTTCTGCAGGTTCGGCTCACTGGAGCTTAAGCGCCCGGTGGCGGTGATCGCCTGGTTGAAGCTGGTATGGATCCGCCCGGTCTCGGGGTGGATCAGCTTCGGCAGGGCGTCGGTATAGGTGCTCTTGAGCTTGGATAGCGAGCGGTAATCGAGAATACGCTCAGCGATCTCGTGATCCTCGGCGAGCTTGTTGAGCACCTCGACATCGGTTGACCAGCCGGTCTTGGTTTTCTTGCCCTTCGGCAGACCGAGCCGCTCGAAGAGAATCTCGCCGAGCTGCTTGGGCGAACCGATATTGAACGGANNCAGACCGAGCCGCTCGAAGAGAATCTCGCCGAGCTGCTTGGGCGAACCGATATTGAACGGACCACCGGCCAGTTCGTGGATCTGCGCCTCGAGCGTCGCGAGCTTGCCCTCCATCTCGCGCGAGAGGCTGCCGAGGAACATGGCGTCGATGCGGATGCCGTTGCGCTCCATCTCGATCAGAATCGGCAGCAGCGCCATCTCGATATCGTTAAACAGTTCACGCTGCTGTTGCGCGTCGACCATCGGCTCGAGCTTCTCGAACAGGCGCAGGGTAATATCGGCGTCCTCGGCGGCGTAGGTGGTGGCCTTTTCGACCTCGACCTCGTCGAAGCAG
>PKUI01000009.1 GCA_002869605.1 Desulfuromonas sp.
TCTACAGCCGGATTGTGAACGGGCGAAAAGGGAGCTAGAAAGAGGCAAGGGCAGACTTGACCTTGACGGACAGCTCCGAAGCGGGAAACCGTTGCAGGAAAAGCCGATAGGTGTTCTCGGCAGCCTCAAGCTGCCCCTGGTCATGCAACACCCTCCCCTCCCCATATAGGGCCTTCTCGGCCCATTCAGCCTCGACCTGAGGGGTTTCATAGAGGAGACGAAAGCTTCGGGTAGCCTGGGCCCAGTTCCCCTGTCGCACCAGCAGACTAGCGAGGTGATAATGGAGTGAAGGCTTGAGGGGCATCCCGTAACGGTTCAGGTACTCAACGAAAACCTCACACGCCTGCTTGACGTCCTTGCGTAGCAACAGGCCGAGCGCCTTGGCGTAGAGTTCGCGCCCCTCCGGGGATTTCTCGTAACGCGACTTGGCCCGTGCCAGGTGCAGCAAGGCGGTCAGGTTTTCCGGCTCGACTTCGAGCGCCTTGCGCAGCGACTTCTGACGGCTATCATGACTGATGATTTCTCGCGGATTGACCCGCACCCCACGCTCGAGGTGGCGTTCGCCCACCCCCTCCCGCTGCAGTTTAAACCAGAAACCCGCGGCAATACCGGCCAGCATCCCACCAACATGCACCCAGTGCGCGGTCCGCGAAAGATAGACCCCGGCAACCTGGTAGATGCCGTGGGTCAGATCGAGCAGAAAAAACAGGCTGATCACCGCCAGGGCGTTGACGCGAACCTTAAGGTTGAGGGGGAACAACAACGAGATCAGTCCGAGCAGGGGGAGCGGAAAAACCAGGGTCTTGAAATAGCAGCGCACCGCGAACAGCCCCATCAGGCCGGAGATGGCCCCGGAGGCACCGAGGCAATGGAGGGTCTTATCCTGAAACGCATACATCACCCATGCCCCGAGCAGGTTCCCGGCCACGCCGCTGGCCAGGTAAATCAGCGCAAAGCGCAAGGCGCCGATGCGGCGCTCGAGCACCGCGCCGACCGCCCACAGGAACATCATGTTCCCCCACAGGTGCCCCTGGCTACCATGTAGAAACAGCGAGCTGAAAAGGCTGAGCGGAACGTTGAGCAGGGTCGGTGCGTGGGGCAAGAATAGCAGGGAGTCCTCAACAAACTTGCCGGCGTGCGGTTGGAACCCGTAGAAGACCACCACGTTGACGAAGATCAGCAAGTAGGTAAACCAGCTGAACCCTTCCTTGCGCCACTCCCCCTCGGCGTAGACCACCGGCACGATGGCCAGGTTATCGAGGATAACCCTGAAAGTACTACGTCCGGTGGTGGAGGCCCGATAGTAGGCGAACAGCAGCAGGTAAACCGGGGCGAACAGAAAGCCGAACAGCAAAAACGGTACAATGTTGCGAATGAAACTGCGCAGCAACAGGATAGCACCGAGCAGCAGTCCCATCTTGAGCAGAAACGCCTGCTCCTCATGCTCGGCGAAATAGTCGGCAAGTTTTTCGATCCAGCGCTCCAGCATTTCGCCCCTCCTAAGAGCCTCGTCACGCCCTGCTATTACTTAAAGAAAAGCCCGGGACCGAATGACCACGTGCTTGACCGAGTGTAGATTACCCCCTAATAGATCGTCTCGACTTCATCAAAACTCTTTGAGGGAGAATCAAGTGTATCGCTAGGTCCATTTCCAAAACCGTAGACAGCCATTCACCCCCAAAAAGACAATCTCGTATACAATTACCACAACAGCACATCGACAAAAACCCCTAAAAAACGGGGCTTTAATTTTAACATTCAACACCCGTCGCCTTCCCGTCACGCCCGCCCCGTCGGCAGCGAACCAAGGTGCCCCCCCCAAACGGACCCCGGTCCCGGCCACACTTTTGAGGTTGCCTTCGACACCACGCAGCAGTAGCATCGGCGCATGATGAAAATAGCATCCCGCTCATCTTCGTTCTCGCTGCAAAAGCTCTCCCCCCACCAGGTCCTGCTGCTCTATTACGCGGCGGGGATCCTGCTGGGAGCTGTTCTTCTCATGCTACCGGTGGCATCGCGCACCACCCCGCTCCCCTTCCTCGACGCGCTGTTCACGGCGACCTCGGCGCAGTGCGTCACCGGCCTGGTGGTGGTCGATACCGGCAGCCAGTTCACCCTCTTCGGGCAACTGGTCATCCTCACCCTGATTCAGATCGGGGGCCTGGGAATCACCACCTTCTCAGTCTACCTGTTCTACTACCTGCGCCTCGGCGTCGGCCACAGCGGCCGCATGCTGATCCACGAGACCCTGCTCCACTCACCGATCGACTCGGTACGGGAGCTGATCCGCGACATCCTGATTCTGACGCTGGCGATCGAGGGGCTGGGGGCGTTCGCCCTGGCCTGGAGCTTTATCCCGGAATTCGGCTGGCTCAAGGGGAGCTACTACGCGCTCTTCCACGCCGTCTCGGCGTTCTGCAACGCCGGCTTCGCCCTGTTCCCCGACAGCCTGTGCGCCTACCGATCATCGCCGCTGGTCAACATCACGCTGATAAGCCTGATCACCCTCGGCGGCATCGGCTTTCTGGTTATCCGCGAGCTGCTCGCTCGGCTCAAGCCGCCCAACGGTCCACGCCGCCGCCTGACCCTGCACACCCGCCTGGTACTCTGGACCAGTCTGGCCCTCACCTGCGGCGGCGCCATCGCCCTCTACCTGCTCGAGCGACCGGCCTCCTTCAGCAGCTTCGGGGTCGCGGAGCAGATCTGGTCAGCCCTGTTCCAATCGGTGAGCGCCCGCACCGCCGGCTTCAACTCCGTCGACCTCAGCATGCTCGAGATCCCGAGCCTGTTCCTGATCATGTTCCTGATGTTCATCGGCGCCTCGCCCGGTTCAAGCGGCGGCGGCATCAAGACCACCAGCCTGGCACTGTTCATTGCGATCCTGCACAGCCGGCTGAAGGGGAACCCGCACACCAACATCTTCCGGCGCACCATTCCGGCCGAAGCCGAAACCAAGGTGCTCTCGCTGGTGATGCTGGCGATGCTGATTTTGGGTGTCTCAATCTTCTCACTGCTCACCATCCAACTCAGCGGCCTGTCGTTCAGCGACAGCCGCGGGGCGTTCATGGACTTTGTCTTCGAAGCGGTCTCGGCCTTCGGTACCGTCGGCCTGACGGTCGGAGGGAGCGCCAAGCTGCTGCCGGCAGGCAAACTACTTATCATTTTGCTGATGTTCATCGGCCGGGTCGGGCTGCTGACCGTCGCCTTTGCCATCCTGCAACGACGTCGGGAGCACGCGCTCCGCTACGCGGAAGAAAACATCATGATCGGCTAAAAGCCGGTCAGGGAGGAACACTATGGGACGTTTCTGCGTCATCGGCCTGGGCAATTTCGGCTTTCACATGGCCCGGGAACTTTACGCCGACAATCATGAAGTGATCGCCATCGACATGAATCGCGAGCGGGTGCAGCGCATCAGCAACGACTCCTCCTACGCGATCCTGGGCGACGCCGCCAACAAGGAGTTCCTCGCCGGCCAGGGGATTGCCGAGATGGACGCGGTGATTGTCTCGACCGGGGAACGGAGTCACCTCGCGACCCTGATCACCCTCTACCTGAAGGAGTTGAAGGTCAAAAACATTGTGGTCAAGGCGGTCAACGAAGACCATGGCCGCATCCTCGACCGGGTGGGCGCCCACGAGGTCATCTTCCCCGAGAAGGACATGGCGGTGAAGATCGCCACCAACCTGTCACGCCCCAACGTCCTTGACACCCTGGAACTCGGCGACAACCTGACCATCGCCGAGATCGCCCCTCCCGCAAGCTTCATCGGCAAAAGCCTGATCGAGCTCGACCTGCGCAAAAAACACAACATCAACGTCATCGCCATCAAGGATGTGTTGACCGATGTGTCGACGACCTTCATCGACCCCAACCACCAGCTGCGTGACAGCGACCTGCTGGTGCTCATCGGCAACCCCGTCGACATCCAGAAGATCGACAACTAACCGTTTTCACCAGACAAAAAAAGCCTCCGCAGCGTAATGCCGCGGAGGCTTTTGTGTTTGACCCTCAACAGAAGATGGCTAGTCCTTGGAGCGCAACGACTCCTCGATCTGGCCAAACGACTCGTCGAAGATTTCCAGCAGCTCCAGGTTCTGCTTGGAGAGCATCATCGCGTTACCGACGATGGCATAGTAGAGGATGCTGAGGCGGGTCTTGGAGGTGATCTCCTTGATCCTCGGTAGCTGCCGCTCGTTGAGCTCGTTGGCAAAGGTGCGCAAGTCCAAATCGAGCTCGCGCAGTTTTTCCAGGTCGGTGGTCTGCATGCGATCGAAGGTCTTCTCGACCTCACCAAGGATCACACCGAGTTTGGCACGCACCTGCTCCAGCTCGTCAATTTGCTCCGGGAGCAGCCCCTTGTGGTGATTACCGATGTGGGTGTAGGCACGCAGCACGATATCACGATGGCCGTCGGAGAGCTTCTGCAGGCGCCGGATGGTCTGCGGGTACTTGTGCGACACGTCCACCCCCTGCTGATCGAGCAGACGCATCGCCTTGAAAACATTCGCGATGATGATGTTCGACCACTGCTGGGTTTTAATCAGCTTCTTGCGCTCGACCCCGACCAGGTCAAAGTTCTGCGTAAACAGCCCTTCCAGGGTCTTGTCGAGAGACTCGTGAATTTCCTTAAGCAGAAAACTCATATGCTTGAAGGTGGTCTCGATGCACTCGCGCGGATCCTTGACCTTTTCGAGGTTGAAGACCTCTTCCTTCTCCTCGTCTTTCTCTTTGGCGCGATGCTTACGATGGGTGTTGACGATCATGAACAGGGCGAAGCCCGCCAGCAACACCACCCCGAAACCGCTGGCATAAAAGATAACGGTCGCAAACAGGGCGGCAAACGTCGAGGCGATAACCGCGGTCATGAACCAGCCGCCAACTACGGTCAGCACCCCGGTCACACGATAGACCGCGCTCTCGCGCCCCCAGGCCTTGTCGGCAAACGAGGATCCCATGGCGACCATAAAGGTGACGTAGGTGGTGGAAAGCGGCAGCTTGTTGGAGGTCGCATAGGAAACCACGGCGCTGGCGACCATCAGGTTGACCGAGGCACGCAACAGGTCGAAGGAAGCCCCCGTGCCGGCCTCGGCCTTCGGAGCGTTATCCGGGTCTAGGCGATGCCGGACCACGCTGCGCAGGCTCTCCGGAAAAAACGACTTGACCGTGTCAACCGTGTTGAGCACCAGGCGTACAATCGCCCGAGACAGGAAGATCGACTCGAAGCGCTCCTGACCCTCCTCCTGCGCGCTGAGGTTGAGCGAGGTTGAGGTGACGGTGCGCGCCTTGCGCGACAGCAGCATGGTCAGCACCATGATGCCCCCGGCGATCATCAGGTACATGGTTTCGGCAGGGACCTTCTTAGCCAGCGCGCCCATGGTAACGGTCAACGGCGCGTCGGTCGCCATCGCCGAGGAGTAGGCGTGAACCCCGGCCAGCGGTACTCCGATGAAGTTGACCAGGTCGTTGGCGGCAAAGGCCATCGCCAGGGCGAAGGTGCCGACCAACACAATCGGCTTGAGGATATCGAACTTAAGCACCTGCAGGATCGCGAGCAGAATCGCCGACACGACAAAGATGATCGCGATCATCAGCAGCCAGTTGGTCTTGAGCCAGGCGAGATCCGCCTTGCTCATGAAGGTCGCCCCCTTGGCCCCCTTGACCAGAATAAAGTAGGTGATCGACGACATCGCCAGGCCGCCCCACAACGCACCGTAGCGCTTGATCCGTTGCTGGTAGTCAAAGGTGAACAGCAGGCGGGTCAGAAACTGCACCAGGGCGCCGAAGACAAACGACACCGCAACCGAGAGCAGGATACCGAGTATGATGGTAATCGCCTTGGCGGTATTGATGTACTGCACGATGGTCACGATGCTGTCACCCGCCTGGGCGATCTTGAGCAGCGACACCGCCACCGCGGCACCGAGCAGTTCAAAGACGATCGATACCGTGGTCGAGGTCGGCAGACCATAGGTATTGAACTGGTCGAGCAGGATGATGTCGGTGAGCATAACGGCGAGGAAGATCGTCAGCAGTTCCGGCATGGTAAAGAACTGCGGATGGAAAATACCTTTACGTGCCACCTCCATCATGCCGCTGGAGAAGAGGACTCCGGCAATGATACCGAGACTCGCGACCAGCATGATCACGGTACGCGGAGCGACGCGCGAGCCGATCGAGGGGGTTAGAAAGTTGACCGCGTCGTTACTGACACCAACCACAATGTCGAAAACAGCAATCAAAACGAGAATACCGACACCGATCATCAGAAATTCTGTGCCCATGGATATCTACAACCCTTTCCGCCACTGGCGGGTCTCTGCCGCTAACACAACGGCAAGAACACCTAGAATGATCACCATCTCGCAGGGAGATAACAATCGACTTGCGAAATACTATACCGTAAAAACCCGGCCAGCCTAATCGAAAGGGACCGTCGGTTCACCTGAGAAGTTCCCCAAGGAGCACCCCCCTTGAAACCGGATACGCCACAGTCCGCTTCATCACTGGGCATGCTATATAGGTGCGCAATGTTAGGATCATATTAGGCCACAATTTTTTTCCTGTTAAGCCGTGGAAACAGCATCCCCCGCAACAGCCTCCTTGCGCCGCGGGACCTCGAGCACGAGTCGGGTCAGGCGGACCCCACCCCACAAAAAGGCGATGGGGAAAATCACCGTATTGAGCAAAAATACCACCATCAGAACCAAAAAGCTGTGCAGCATCTGCGTCGCCTTTTCCTTGAGTTGATTGATCTTGCCCCGCAGGCTGAAACTCTCCACGGTCTGGGCATAGATCTGCCTGGCCTGCTCGAGTGA
>PKUI01000201.1 GCA_002869605.1 Desulfuromonas sp.
GAGGTGGTGGTCGCCAAGGGGGGCATCGGTGGGCGTGGCAATGCGCGCTTTGCCACCTCGACCAACCGTGCTCCGCGGCACACCCAGCCCGGGACTCCGGGAGAAGCGTGTGAGCTGCGCCTGGAGTTGAAACTGCTCGCCGACGTCGGCCTGGTCGGGTTGCCGAATGCCGGCAAGTCGACGCTGATCAGTGCGGTCAGCGCGGCGCGGCCCAAGGTCGCCGACTACCCCTTTACCACCCTGGTGCCGAACCTCGGCGTGGTCCGCTACGGCAGCCACGGTAGCTTCGTGATGGCCGATATCCCGGGTCTCATCGAGGGGGCGAGCGAGGGGCAGGGGCTCGGCACCCGTTTTCTGCGGCATGTCGAACGGACCGACCTGTTTCTGCACCTGGTGGATCTTTCCGACCTGCAGGAGGGGGATGCTGTCGAGCGTTTCACGATGATCAACGCCGAACTGGAGCGGCATAACCCGGAGCTGCGGGCCAAGACCCAGCTTGTGGTGCTGAGTAAGCAGGATATCTCGGAGGTCCGCGAGGCCTCGGCGGAGGTGAGGACACACTTCGAGGCGCAAGGGTTTCGGGTGTTTGAAATCTCGGCTGTGACCGGCGATGGAACCCGCGAACTGGTGCAGGCGATCGGTCAGGAACTGCAGGCGATGCGCGAAGGGCAGGGCGAGGGACAGATCGAGGGAGTGCAGGTGTCGGAGGACTGGTCGCCGCTGTCTTGACAGCAATGGCTGTCGAAGGGTAATATTCCAGGCTCTTTTCCCGGTGAAATCAAATACTTCCGCTTGTCGGGGGGGTTATGAGAAAGACATTGCTCGAGCGTGCCCGGCGTGTGGTGGTCAAGGTCGGCAGTGGCGTGATCGCCGCCGAGGGTCTGCTTGAAGAACAACAGGTCGAGGAGATCGCGCGCGGGGTGTGCCGTCTGTTAGAGCGCAACCTCGAGGTTTTGCTGGTCTCTTCCGGTGCGGTAGCGGCCGGGAAAGGGGCGCTCGGTATCAATGGTCGTCCGGCGACGATTCCGCTCAAGCAGGCTGCTGCGGCGGTGGGGCAGAGTCGGCTGATGCGTGCTTACAAGGAGGCTTTCGGTCACGAAGAGCGCCTGGTGGCACAGATCCTTCTCACCCGCGATGACCTCGGCCATCGGCGCCGTTACCTGAATGCCCGCAACACCCTGATGACCCTGCTCGAGCACAAGGTCACCCCGGTGATCAATGAAAACGACACCGTGGTGGTCGAAGAGATCCGCTTCGGTGACAACGACAATCTCTCGGCGCTGGTATGCCAGCTCGCCGAAGCCGACCTGCTGGTGATCCTCTCCGATGTTGACGGGCTGTACGACAAGGACCCGGTCAAACATCCTGACGCCACCCTGATCCCCGAGGTGGCGAAGATCACCCCGGAGGTCGAGGCAATGGCCGGAGCGGCCGCGACTCTGGTCGGTACTGGAGGTATGCAGACCAAGCTGCAGGCGGCGCGAACGGCAACCCGTTCGGGGGTCGCCACGCTGATCGTCAACGGCCGTGACTCGGGAGTTCTTGAGCGGGTCTTCGCCGGGGAGGAACTCGGTACACTGTTCCTGCCCAACGAGAAGCGGATGGCGGCGCGCAAGCACTGGATCGCCTTCAGCAAGCGCCCGCGGGGTAGTTTGTTTTTGGATGACGGCGCCTGTCGGGCCGTGGCCGGCGGCGGCAAGAGCCTGCTCCCCTCGGGGGTGTCCCGCTTCGAAGGGGGCTTCGAGCGGGGTGACGCGGTGAAGCTGTGTAATTTGGAGGGTGAGGAGTTTGCGCGTGGCGTGATCGGTTATTCGCATCTCGAGCTGGCGCGCATTGCCGGGCACAACAGCAGCGAGATCGAGGCGCTGCTCGGCTACAAGTATGGTGACGAGATCATTCATCGTGATAATTTGGTTCTGAAATAAGTTAAGGAGAGATGCATGAGCGTTCAAGCGGAAATGATGGCGCTGGCAGCTGAGGCACGCAAGGCGTCGCGGATCATGGCAACCCTGACCTCGGCGGTCAAGGACGAGATGTTGTGCAAGATGGCCGATGCCCTGGAGGCGGACGCCACAACCATCATGGAGGAGAACGCCAAGGACCTTGCAGCCGGACGCGAAAAAGGCATGGCCTCGGCGATGCTTGATCGCCTGCTGCTCGATGAGGCGCGGATCAAGGGGATGGCCGACGGTCTGCGCGAGGTTGCGGCACTGCCCGACCCGGTCGGCGAGGTCACCGGCATGTGGAAACGGCCCAACGGCCTGCTGGTCGGACGCATGCGGATACCGCTGGGGGTGATCGGCATCGTCTACGAGTCGCGTCCGAATGTGACCGCCGATGCCGCGGCGTTGTGTCTGAAAAGCGGCAACGCCGTGGTGCTGCGCGGTGGTTCCGAGGCGATTCATTCCAACTCGGCGATCGGTACGATCCTCTGCCGTGTGCTCGAAGCTATCGGGCTGCCCGCCGGCGCACTGCAGGTGGTCAAGACCACCGACCGTTCCGCGGTGCTCGAGCTGCTCAAGTGCGAAGACGACATCGACCTGATCATCCCGCGCGGCGGCGAGGGGCTGATCCGCTTTGTCGCTGAGAACTCGCGTATCCCGGTGATCAAGCATTACAAGGGGGTGTGTCACGTCTATGTCGACGCCGAGGCCGACTTCGACATGGCCGAGAAGATCGCCGTCAACGCCAAGGCCCATCGCCCAGGGGTCTGCAATGCCATGGAGACCTTGCTGGTGCATAAGGATGTCGCCGAAACCTTTGTGCCGCGCGTGGTCGACAAGCTGCGAGCCGCCGGGGTCGAGGTGCGTGGTTGCGAAACCGTGCGCGAGTTCGCGCCGAGCGTGGCCGCTGCCGACGAAGAGGATTGGGGTGCGGAGTACCTCGATCTGATCCTGGCGATGAAAGTGGTCGACGGCTTCAGTGAGGCGGTGGACCATATCAATACCTACGGTTCGCTGCATACCGAAGCGATTGTGACCCGTAACTACAGTCAGGCGCAGCGTTTCCTGCGCGAGGTCAATTCGAGCACCGTGGTGGTCAACGCTTCGACCCGCTTCGCGGATGGTGGCCAGCTCGGCCTCGGCGCGGAGATCGGTATCTCGACGACCAAACTGCATTCTTTTGGACCGATGGGGCTCGAGGACCTGACCACGCGCAAGTTCATTATCTACGGCGAGGGGCAGGTCCGCAGCTGATGCGGTAGCCTCGCACTGCACGGACGGCCTATGAAGATCGGCATCCTCGGGGGGACCTTCAACCCGATTCACTTGGCGCATCTGCGTATTGCCGAAGAGGTGCGCCAGGCGTGTGCTCTTGACCAGGTCTGGTTTCTGCCGGCCGCCGATCCGCCGCACAAGGTGGTGGCGGGTCAGGTTGGTTTCAGGCAGCGCCTGGCCATGGTCGAGGCCGCGATCGCCGATCATCCGCATTTCAGGGTCAGTGACCTCGAGGCGCGGCGTAGTGGCAAGAGTTATTCCGTCGATACCCTGGAGATCCTTTCTCTGGAGCATCCCGAGCACAGCTACACGTTTATTATGGGGCTCGATTCGTTTCGAGACCTGTCGAGCTGGCATCAGTGGGCGCGTCTTTTCGAGTTCGCTCACCTGGTCGTGGTGAGCCGCCCGGGAATACCTGTGGAAGCCCCGCTGGAGCTGCTTCCGGTTGCTATCAGGGACCAGTTCTGTTATGATTGCCCGTCCAGTTTACTCCGCCATCGTAGCGGAAAAACGGTGCTTTTTCTGACCGAAACATATCTCGATATTTCTTCGACCCGCCTGCGCGAGATGGTTGCCGCGCGGCAATCGATCCGTTACCTGGTGCCGCCGGTCGTCGAAGCCTTTATTGAGCAACACGCCCTCTATCGGGGGCAGGAGTCAGCCTGATTTGGAATCCAAACAAACTGCACAACTTTGTGCCGCCTACAGCCTTGAAAAGAAGGCCTTCAACGTGCGTCTGCTCGAGGTCAAGGGGCTTTCGAGCCTGACCGATTACCTGGTGCTGGCGAGTGGGCGTTCCGATCGCCAGGTCCAGGCAATCGCCGAGTCGGTCAAGGATGGTCTCAAGAAGAACCATACCCAGGCCCCGCTGGCGATCGAAGGGATGAACGAAGGTCGCTGGGTGTTGATCGATTTCGGGGACGTGATGGTGCATGTCTTTCAGGAGCCGGTGCGGGAGTTTTACGATCTCGACGGTTTGTGGCAGGAGGCACAGGAACTGCCGGTCGACGAGCAGCTGTTGATAAAGGTTTCGGCCGCGTCGTCGTGAAGCTCAAGCTGTTGTGTGTCGGCAAGCTCTCCCTCTCGTATGCCCGCGACGGGGTTGAAGAGTTTACCGCGCGCCTGAAGCGCTATCTCCCTTTCGAGGTACTGGAACTTCGTGAAGAGAAGGGGGGGAAGAAGGCCGACCCTGCTTATATCCGTGAGTGTGAGAGCGAACAGCTGTTGGCACGGATTCCGGACAAGGCGTTCGTGGTGGTGCTTGACGAGCGGGGTCGGAGCCATTCTTCGGAGAAGCTGGCGCAGCTGCTGGAACGCCACATGAATGCCGGAACCCCTGAGTTGGTCTGGGTGATCGGCGGGGCCTACGGTATCAACGATAAACTTCGACAGCGTGCCGATTTGGTGTTGTCGCTTTCGGAAATGACCTTTACCCATCAGATGGCACGGCTGCTGCTGTTGGAACAGCTGTACCGTGGCATGACGATTATTCGCAACGAACCGTACCACAATCGCTAGGGCGGTTGTGCAGGAGGAAATATGGAGCAGTTGGATGTCGAGGCAGCACGCAAGATGCTGCTGAAAATGCGCGACGAGGTACTCAAGGAGGTGCAGCAAGCCAATCAGGCCAGCCTGGAGATCGGGCAGGATGGTGTGCCCGATATCGGTGACCTGTCGGCGAATACCTACAGCCGCGATGTGCTGCTGAACCTGAGCGAAAACCAGCGCCAGAAGATCCGCGACATCGATGCGGCCCTGGAACGAGTGGCCGCTGGCGAATACGGCATCTGCATGCGTTGCGAGGAAGAAATCCAGCCACGACGCATGGAGGTACGGCCCTTTTCGCGTTACTGCGTGGAGTGCAAGTCGGATGTCGAGAAGTTTGGCGAGTAGGCCGATCGATTAACGTTCTGGAGGGGCTCGCCCCCGGGAGATGACACAATGATGGCTCTGGCAATTTTTATGGCAGCTCTGATCGCGTTTATGTTCGCGATCCTGTTTTTCTGGGGACTGAATCCTGACCAGGTGACGGTTGCCCTGACCTCCGATTTGACCCTGACCCAGCCGATACCAATCGTGGTATTCGGGGCGATTCTCATCGGCTTGGTGATCGGTTTTGGTTTTCACATCTTCAGCCTGATGAGCTACGGGGTGAACCACTGGCGGGGCAGCCGCGATGATCGCAAGGGCAAGGAAGTCATTTCCACCTATCGCGAAGGGGTCGCCCGACTGCTCTCCGGTGACCTGAAGAAGGCCAACACCCTGCTCAAACGTGCCATGGCACGCGACCCGAAGCGGGTCGAGACGTACCTGGCGTTGGCCAGTGTGCTGATTCAGGAAGGGACTCCCGACGAAGGGGTCGAACTGCTGCATAAGGCCAAGGAACTCGACCCGCGCAGCATGGAGGTGATGTTCAAGCTCGCCACCAGCTACGACGAGATGGGCAAGGATGGTGAATCGGCCAAGGCCTACGAGGAGATTCTCGCCATCGAGAACGACAATCGCAAGGCGTTGCGTTCCCTGCGTGACCTGAAAATCCGTCAGGGGCACTGGGGCGAAGCGCTTGAGTTGCAGAAGCGGGTGATCAAGGCGATCGGCAACAGCTCGCGTCTCGGTGACGAGAAGCGGACCGA
>PKUI01000223.1 GCA_002869605.1 Desulfuromonas sp.
CCTGTACATCGAGCGGGAGGACTTCATGGAGGAGCCGCCGAAGAAGTTTTTCCGGCTCGCTCCGGGGCGCGAGGTGCGTTTCCGTTTTGCGTACTTTATACGCTGCGACGAAGTGATCAAGGATCCGCATACCGGCGAAGTGGTCGAACTGCTGTGCAGCTATGATCCCGAAACCCGTGGCGGGAATGCCGCGGATGGGCGCAAGGTCAAGGGGACCATTCACTGGGTTTCGGCCGAGCATGCACAGGATGCGGAGGTGCGTCTCTACGATCGACTTTTCAACGTGCCCAACCCTGGCACCGGTGCCGAGGCGGAGCGTTGGCTGGAACAGCTCAATCCCGGCTCGCTGCAGGTGGTAAAGGGCAAACTCGAGCCGCTGTTGAGTGACAGTGAACCGGGTGAGTGTTTCCAGTTTGAGCGGGTCGGTTATTTTTGCCGTGAACCGGGCGGCGATAAGCCGGTGTTTAACCGGGTGACGACCCTGCGTGATACCTGGGCCAAGCAGGGCAAGTAACACGGAGTTACCATGATCAGGATCCTGGTGATTGATCCCGAACTCTCGGTACGGGTGGCGTTACAGAACCTGTTCGATACGGGGTCCGGATTTATCGTGGTGGGTGAAGCGCGGACCGGCGATGAGGCGCTTACCCTGATGACGCGCCGTCCCGATGTGGTCCTGTTGTCGATGGCCAGTATGGATGCCTCGGCCGAGCCGCTGATAACCATGCGCACCCTGCACCTGGTGCCGGTGGTGGTGATGGCGGACCATCTGCAAGGGGATGCCGTTGAACTGGCACGTGCCGCCGGGGCCCGCCAGATTGTGCGGCGGCCGGTTCGCATCGGCAGAAAGGCGACTCTCGAGGACGCCGAGGCTGCTGAGTTGCTCGAGGCGTTACGCTTTCATGCGCGGATGCAGTCTGAGGGCGAGGACCTGCACGTTGGCGAGCGCCACATCCTGGCGATCGGCGCATCAACCGGTGGCCCCAAGGCGGTGTTGAGGGTGCTGAGCATGCTCCCTCCCGGCCTCGGGCTGAGCGTGCTGATTGTCCAGCACATGGCGAGTGCATTGATGGCCGGTTACGCCGAGTGGCTCGATCGCGACAGCCCGTTGTCGGTGCGCCTGGCCAAGGGCGGTGAACGCCTGGTCCCGGGGGTGGCTCTGGTCGCTCCCGGAAACTATCATCTCTGTATGCGCGGTGGACAACTACGCATCAACAGCGAACCTCCGGTCAACAGCTGTCGTCCCTCGGTCGACGTGCTGTTCGAGTCGCTCGCTACGGAATGTGGTTCGGCGGTGGTGGCGGTCCTGTTGACCGGTATCGGACGTGACGGGGCCCGCGGCATGGCGGCGCTCAAGGATGCCGGAGCCTACACCATTGCGCAGGATGAGGCGAGCAGCGTGGTTTACGGGATGCCGCGAGCGGCGGCGGAGATCGGGGCAGCCCACGAAGTTCTGCCCCTCGAAAAGATCACCCCGGCGGTTTTACGGCAATTCGACATTGCACCCTGAATTATGTTACGACAGTGACCACGCGAAGGTCCAAGGAAGGAGAAACAACGGCGATGGCCCTGCGAGTCTATAACACCCTGAAGGGTGGCAAGGAACCGTTTCAGCCCCTCAATCCCCCCCGGGTCGGGATGTATGTCTGTGGAGTGACGGTTTATGATTACTGTCACATCGGGCATGCCCGTGCCAATATCGTCTTCGATATCGTCTACCGTTACCTGCAGTTTGCCGGCTACGACGTGACCTACGTGCGCAACTACACCGATGTGGATGACAAGATCATCAACCGCGCCAACGAGCGGGGGATCGACAGCAAGGAGCTGGCCGAGGAGTTCATCCGTGCCTTCGATGAGGACATGGACATGCTTGGCATGGCCAGGCCGACTTACGAGCCGAAGGCGACCGAGCACATCCCCGAGATCATCGCCATCGTCGAGCAGCTGATCGCCAAGGACAAGGCCTACGCGTCCGAGGGCGATGTCTACTTCAAGGTCAACGCCTTCGACGACTACCTCAAGCTTTCCAAGCGCAACATGGACGAGATGCAGGCCGGGGCGCGCATCGCGCCGGGCGAGAAGAAGCAGCACCCGATGGACTTTGCCCTCTGGAAGGCGGCCAAGCCGGGAGAGCCGGCCTGGGAGTCGCCGTGGGGTCCGGGGCGCCCGGGCTGGCACATCGAGTGCTCGGCGATGAGTATGAAGTTCCTCGGCGAAACCTTCGACATTCACGGTGGTGGCAAGGACCTGGTCTTTCCGCACCACGAGAACGAGATCGCACAGAGCGAGGCGGCCAACGACAGGCCGTTCGCCAAGTACTGGCTGCATAACGGCTTTGTCAACGTCAACGCCGAGAAGATGAGCAAGTCGCTCGGTAACTTCTTCACCATCCGCGAGATCCTCGAAAAGTTTGACCCCGAGGTGGTGCGTTTCTTCATCCTTCAGGCACACTACCGCTCGCCGATCGATTTCTCCGACCAGAACCTCAAGGAGGCCGGCGCAGGCTTAAGCCGTATCTACGAGGCGCTGCTCGCTGCCGAGGAGCTGCTCGCGACCCAGGAGAGCATCTCCGTGCAGGCCGAAGGGCTCAAGGGGAGCGATTCCGAGCTGGCGGAGCTGGTTACCGGCGTCGAACAGCGATTCCGCGAGGCGATGGACGACGATTTCAACACCGCCCTGGCGATTGGACACCTCTTCGAGGTGGTGCGTGCGCTCAACCGCATTGCCACCGAGAAGCACTACAAGAAGAAGCCGGGGCTGCTTGCGGTATTACGCGACGGTCTCGCCGAGGTGTTGCGCCTCGGCGGGGTGCTGGGGCTGTTCACCACCCCGGCCGGCGAATGGCTGGAGCGCGAGAAGTTGCTCGGCCTTGTCGGCACAGGCTTAAGCCCCGAGATGATCGAGGCGCTGATCGACGAGCGTAACGTAGCGCGCAAGAACAAGGACTTCGCGCGCAGCGACCAGATCCGCGACGATCTGGCGGAGCGCGGGGTGTTGTTGCTGGACAGTGCCCAGGGCACCGGCTGGAAACTCAAATAGTGGCCTGAGCATACAGGCGATTGAACGATAGGCCGGGCGTTTTGCCCGGCCTTTTCGTTTCCTAGTAGATTTTCCGTTTGGAGAAGGTGGAGCCGAGGACGCTGAAGGTGTTTTCTACAATAAACAGCGAAACTGGATCGGTGGTGAAAACAATCTCTTCAAGGCGCTTGAGTTGAATATTGTTGATGACCACCATCAACACTGTCTTGGGGGTATTGCGGTAGGCGCCGGTCGCGGGTAGCATGGTGGTGCCTATCTTCAGGTGTTCCATGGTGCGGTTGGCAATCTCCTGCGGTTTCTCGGAGATGATAAAGGCGAGCTTGCGCTGGTTGAACATCGACAGGCAGTAGTCGACGGTGACCGAGGTAATGAAGACCGAGATCATCGAGGCGATGACCAGGTCGTTATCGAGTGTTGCGAAGCTGAAACTGAACAGGACGCAATTAAACGCGAAATAAAACTTGCCGATGCCGATGTTAAACTTTTGGTTGAGGTAGATGGCGACAACGTCGAGGCCGCCGTTGGAGCCGAGGGAGCGCAACACCATGCCGGCGCCAGCGCCGATAAAGACTCCGAAGCTGAGCGCGGCATAGAGCTGGTTCTGGATGGGGATGGTAAAATCGACAGACATGGCGGTACCCGAGATGCAGAGCATGGCGAGGAAGCTGTAGCCGAGGAAACGCTTGCTGATACAGAGATAGCCGAACACGAACATCGGGATGTTGAACAGCATGTAATAAAGAGCTGGATTGAGACTGTCCGACAGGTAGTAGATCAACGAGGAGATACCGAACAGCCCGCCCGGGACGAACTGGTGCGGTTCGCCAATGGTCTTGAAGCCGACCCCCTGGATGATGGAGCCGATGATAATCAGAGAACAGTTCCACAGCAGCGAATAAGAAAGTTGCGGTTTTCTCGGCATAACGGATCTCCTTCACAATGCACGCAGTCAGTCTCTAGGGAAAACATAATCATTTGCAGGATGTCAACCGGTAGCTATGGCACGATTTAATTTAGTAAGCAACTACCAGCCGCGCGGCGACCAGCCGCAAGCGATCTCCGAGCTGAGTGCGGGGCTTGTGCGCAACGATCCGCACCAGGTGCTGCTCGGGGTCACCGGCTCGGGGAAGACCTTCACCATGGCCAACGTGGTGCAGCAGGTGCAGCGTCCGACCTTGGTGTTGGCCCACAACAAGACCCTCGCCGCACAGCTCTACGGGGAGTTCAAGGAGCTGTTTCCCGACAACGCTGTGGAGTACTTCGTCTCCTATTACGATTACTACCAGCCCGAAGCCTACGTTCCGACCACCGATACCTTCATCGAGAAGGACTCGTCGATCAACGAGGAGATCGATAAGCTGCGCCACAGCGCCACGCGAAGCCTGCTGTCGAGGCGCGACGTGCTGATCGTCGCCTCGGTTTCGTGCATCTACGGCCTCGGTTCGCCGGAAGCCTACTACGGCATGCTGGTCAAGCTCGAGGAGGGGATGGAACTCGACCGCAACGAGCTGCTGCGGCGACTTGTCGAAAACCAGTACCAGCGCAACGACGTCGACTTCCACCGTGGCACCTTCCGGGTGCGCGGCGACACCGTCGAAGTGTTTCCCGCCTACGAGGAGAAACTCGCCCTGCGCATCGAGTTCTTCGGCGACGAGATCGAGGCGATCAGTGAGATCGATCCGCTGCGAGGTCAGGTCATCGACCGCCTTAAGAGTACCGCCATCTTCCCCGCCAGCCACTACGTCGCCACCCGCCCGACCCTGGAGCGCGCGATCAAGGAGATCCAGGAGGAGCTACGCGAGCGGATCGAGTATTTCCGCGAACGGGAGATGCTGCTCGAAGCGCAGCGCATCGAACAGCGCACCCTGTTCGACATCGAGATGATCGAGGAGATGGGGTACTGCCAGGGGATCGAGAACTACTCGCGTTTTCTCGATGCGCGCAAGACCGGAGAACCGCCGGCAACCCTGTTCGACTACTTCCCCGAGGATGCCCTGCTGTTCATCGACGAGAGCCATGTCACCGTCAGTCAGGTCGGCGCCATGTACCGCGGCGATCGCTCGCGCAAGGAGACCCTGGTCAACTACGGTTTCCGCCTCCCCTCGGCGCTCGATAACCGGCCGCTGATGTTCGAGGAGTTCGAGCACAAGAACCTGCAGACCGTCTACGTTTCGGCGACCCCGGGTGATTACGAGTTGGAGAAGTCCGAGGGGGTGGTGGTCGAGCAAATCGTACGCCCCACCGGCCTGGTCGATCCGCCGATCGAGGTGCGCCCGGCCAGTAGCCAGGTTGACGACCTGATCGACGAGCTGCGCACCACGATTGCCCAACAGCATCGGGTGCTTGTGACCACCTTGACCAAGCGCATGGCCGAGGAACTCACCGACTACCTCAACGAGCTCGGCATCCGCGTGCGTTACCTGCACGCCGACATCGACACTGTGACGCGCATGGAGATTATCCGCGACCTGCGCAAGGGGGAGTTCGACGTGCTGATCGGTATTAACCTGTTGCGCGAGGGGATCGATATTCCGGAAGTTGCGCTGGTCGCGATTCTCGATGCCGACAAAGAGGGCTTTTTGCGAAGTACCCGCTCGCTGATCCAGACCTGCGGGCGTGCCGCACGTAACCTCGACGGGCGGGTAATCATGTA
>PKUI01000120.1 GCA_002869605.1 Desulfuromonas sp.
CGAGGTCCAGAGCGCCTTTTCCCGTCGCGTCCGGTTGTTTTTGATCACCCCGTTGGCAGCGGCGAGAATATTGCCGCTCGAACGGTAATTCTGTTCCAGTCGCACCACGTGGGTGCCGGGGTAGTCCTTCTCGAAGCCGAGAATGTTACGGATATCGGCTCCGCGCCAGGCGTAAATCGACTGATCGTCGTCACCGACCACGCACAGGTTACGATGCTCACCGGTCAGGCGGTGCAACAGCTTGTACTGAGCAGGATTGGTGTCCTGGTACTCATCGACCATGACATAGCGGAAACAGGTACGGTATTCCTCGAGCACCTGCGGATGCAGACGGAACAGCCGCTCGGTCAGTAGCAGCAGGTCGTCGAAATCGAGGGCGTTATAGGCTTTGAGTCTCTGCTGATAGAGGGGGTAAAGCTTCTGCAGGGCCAGGGCATGATCCTCATTTGAAGACGGGCGATAATCCTCCGGTTCAATCAGGCTCCCCTTGGCGTCGGAGATCAGCCACTGCAGCCTCTCGGCGTTGAGCTTGACGTCGGCACAATGATCGCCAACCAGATCACGAACCAGGCGGAGCTGGTCGGCAGCCCCGTAAATCGAGAAGGTCCGCTTGTAACCGAGGTGCTGGATCTGCTCCCGCAGAATGCGCGCGCAAAGGGAGTGAAAGGTCGAAATGGTCATGCCCTTGCAAGCCTCGCGACCAACCAGCTTGACCACCCTCTCACGCATCTCGCGTGCAGCCTTATTCGTAAACGTCACAGCGAGGATATTTTCTGACGGCACCCGGCAGCGACCAACCAGGTGGGCGATCCGCATGGTGATCACACGGGTCTTGCCGGAACCGGCTCCGGCGAGGATCAGCAACGGCCCTTCGGTCTGCTCGACCGCCTCACGCTGTGGAGGGTTGAGGGAAGAAAGATTCATACGGTTGTAAACTCCAAAACAGACTTGCCGGCCGACCGCCGGAAACCGGGGCCGGAACGCTGCGCCGGATTGTCATAACATAAACCTGAAGGGGGGGCAATCATCGGAGGACACCCCATCGCCACGGTCCCTTAAAAACCGATACCCTTACCTGTAACATCAGGATATTTATATCTTGATTTTCTGTACCGCTATCGGTATCTTGCCGGCATGTTTCGTTTCGTCATCGTCGTTTTCAGTATCGTCTGGGCCTCACTGCTGCTTCTGTCATGGAGTTCCGCCGAGCCCCCCACCCCCGACCCGCTTCACCAGCAGGCCGTGCAGACCGCTACCCGCAACTGACCTTCAGCTTTGCAGCCACCGGCAGGTGTCCCCCTGCTGGCTGTCACGCCGTTCCATCTCCGCATTAATCGCATTCAGCACTTCCCACTTGTTCAACGACCAGAGTGGTGCAAGCAGCGTGTCGCGTGGACCATCACCCGTCAGCCGGTGTATCAGGGTCTCCGGATGCAGCCGCTCGAGCGCATCGGCCACGATCTCCACGTAGTCCTGCTGCGACAGCACCTCGGCCCTGCCCTGCCGGTAGAGCTCCCCCAAGGGGGTGCCCTCAAGAATATGCAGCAGGTGCAGCTTGATGCCATCGACCTTCAGGCGCGCCATTTCGTCGATGGTCTCCAACATCGCCTCACGATCCTCACCCGGCAGCCCGAGAATCACATGCACGCAGACCTGCAGGCCATGCTCCTTGGCACGCTGATAAGCATCGAGAAAGGTCGCGTAGTCGTGACCGCGCCGCAGGGTCTGCAGGCTCGCGTCATGCACGCTCTGCAGACCGAGCTCCAGCCACAGGTAGGTCTGCCGATGATAAGTGGCTAAAACCTCCAGCGCCCCATCGCTGAGACAGTCGGGGCGTGTCCCGACCGCCATGCCGACCACATCCGCGACCGACAACGCTTCGGCGTACACCTTGTTGAGAATTTCCGGGGATGCGAAGGTGTTGGAAAACGGCTGAAAATAGGCCATGAACTGGCGCGCCTTGTACTTGCGCGTCATGACCTCCTTGCCTGCCTCGAGCTGCTCGCTGACCGTCCGTTCGCGCTCTATCCCGACCGCCCCGGAACCTCCGGGGTCACAAAACAGGCATCCCGCCCCGCTGCGACCGCCGTTACGGTTGGGGCAGCCAAACCCGGCGTCCACAGAGATCTTGTGCACCCGACCGCCAAATTGTTGTTTGAGATGTTCAGAAAAAAGACGATAGCGTTTCATCTGCATGGCGGGACTATGACATGTCTACATTGCGGGAGCAAGCCGCTGCAAAACAAAAAGGCCCCGCACATGCGGGGCCTTTTCAAGAGGAGTGTTCGTATCTTAGCCTTCTCCGAAGGCTTTCTTACGAAACTGCATCGGCGTATCGTCGGTCTGCTTGCGGAAGGTGCGGTGAAACTGCACCGTCGAGGTAAAACCGACTTGACGGGCTATCTCATTGACCGGCTCCGGCGTCGACACCAACAACTTCTTGGCCTTTTCGATACGTAAGCGGCTGATCAGTTCAATCACCGTCATCCCCGATTCCTTGCGAAACTTACGACACAGGTGATGATAGGAGAGTGCTACGTGCTCGGCAACCTCCATGACACTGATCGACCGATCGAAGTTTTCCTTGATGTACTCCATTGCCCGTTGCACCGGGGGGCTCATGAGTTCACAATCCATGTGGTGTTCCAATCCCTGAAAAAGCAGCACATTGGCCGACAGTATGCTCATCATTCGTCTCCTGCTCTGGCTATCGGACGTTACCCCTGTCGGGTTCACGTCACAATGCATATTGTGACCTATGCTAATAGCAGCATACATGCCAAACACCTCTAAATCAGGTGTCAACAATGCTTAATTGCGCCGCACAAAACAACTGTTATAATAAGTCCTCGTCCTCAAAGCCCCTCATATCGAGATGTTAGGTAACCCGTCATTTTAAAACTCAGGAAATTCCTGATGTCGCCTTTCAAACCACAATCGCTTCCATTCCGACCGACACACACCCTCTGCAAGGGAATGGCCCCTGTCAAAAAAAGCGCCTCTACCCGTCATCCGCAACACGCCATCGACAATCTTTTGTCACAGCCTCGTTCCGTTTTCTCGCGCAACAGGCGTTCCCCGACACACGGAAACGCTCCATGAGGGCGGTGATCATGGCAGGCGGCTTCGGCACCCGACTCCGCCCTCTGACCACAAGCCTGCCCAAGCCGATGCTTCCGTTACTGAATCGCCCGCTGTTGCTGCACGTCGTCGAACATCTCAAGCGCCACGGCCTGCGTAAGCTCTTGTTTTTGCTCCATCATCGTGCATCACACATTCAGCGCTTTTTTGGTGACGGGCATCGTTTTGGAGTAAAGATCGACTATTGCGTCACAACCTCCGACCTCGGTACGGCCGGGGCGACCGGGGCCGCCCGGGAGCTTCTCAGGGAACCGTTCGTGCTGCTTAGCGGAGACGTCCTGACCGACCTCAATCTCTCCGAGGTCATCCGACGCCACAACACGCTTGGTGCGACAGCAAGCATGGTGCTGACGAGAGCCGAAAATCCTTGTCCGTTCGGCATCGTTGCCGTCGACCACCAGGAACGGGTCGTGCAGTTCAAGGAAAAGCCGACTCAAGACGAAGTGTTTTCCGATCTCATCAACTCCGGCATCTACGTCCTCGACCCGCAGGTCTTCGAGCTGATCCCCCCCGATCAGCCCTGCGACTGGGCAGGTGATGTCTTCCCGCGCCTGCTGAAACAATCCGCCCCGTTGTATGGCCTGTTCAGCGATTGTTACTGGCGGGATATCGGCACTCCGCAGGCCTACCTGCATGCCTGCCAGGATATCTACAGTGGAAAGATTGTCCTCGACCCAAGGCTCCCGCTCCCTCCTGCGCAGCATGATCACGCAGCAATCAAGCCCCCCTCATCGGGTCGGGCAAAAGGGTGCATTTGGGTTGCAGAAAACTGCCGCATCGCCCCATCGGCCCATCTAACCAATGTCGTCATCGGTCGCAATTGCATCATTGAGGCCGGCTGCCACCTCGAAAACACCATCCTCTGGGACCATGTCCATCTGCGCCACAACAGCCGGATCCGTGGCGCAATCCTCGGCAATCATGTCGTCACCGGCATGGATGTGCGCATCGACACGGGGGCCATCATTGCCGATCATGCACGACTCGGAGCCGGGTTATACGTGCCTCCCGATACACTGGTGAAATCACCTCACCCCCTTACGGGGCATCCGGACAACCACGCCAAACAGATCGTTAGCGCGACCGCGCGGATGAAACACTCCCCTTGACCAGACATAGGCCGTTTCCACACAGATGCAACTTGACGTCGCTGACCATCCGTACTAGAGGAGAGGCATGAAGGTACTGTATGTCACCGCTGAAATGGCTCCCTACGCGAAGACCGGTGGTCTGGGCGATGTAGCCGGTGCGCTGCCGCCGGCGCTGAAAAAACTGGGGATCGACATCCGCGTCATCATGCCCGATTACCCCTGTGTCGCCGAAACCAACCTGCGCCCGGAACACTGCGAAATCAACGTTCTGATCCCAATCGGCCCCCAGCTCTACGAAACCCACCTGCATCTCGCGGAGCACCACGGCGTCCCACTGCTGCTGGTACGCAACCAGGAGTTTTTCTTGCGCTCCGGCATCTACGGAGAAGCCGGCGAGGGGTACGCCGACAACGGTGAACGCTTCGGCCTGTTCTGTCGTGCCGTGTTACGCCTGCTGCCCCAGACCGGCTTCCATCCGGACCTGATCCACATCAACGACTGGCACGGCGCCCTCATCCCGACCCTGCTGAAACACGAACTGACACATATCCCCTACTTTGCCTCGATCAAGACGTTGCTGACCATACACAACCTTGCGTATAATGGCGTCTTTGAGAACCGACTACTACAACAGCTCGACCTCGACCCGTCCCTGGGAAACGTCAAGCATCTCGGCTTCGGCGAAGGCCTTTCGCTACTCAAGGGCGGAATCGTTGATGCAGACCGGGTGGCCACGGTTTCTCCAACCTACGCTGCAGAAATCTGCACGCCGCCGTACGGACATGGTCTCGACAAGGTGTTACGCAGCCATCATCGCGAGATTACCGGGATTATCAACGGCATCGACACGCAGATCTGGAACCCGGCAAACGACCCCCTGATCACGGCCCCCTACGCGGCAGACTCCCCGGCCGGCAAGCAAAGCTGCAAACACCTGTTGCAGCAGGAACTTGGCCTCGAGTCGAACGATAACCGACCACTGTTCGGCATGGTCACGCGACTCGACCATCAGAAGGGTCTCGACCTGGTGGCGCAAGCCGTGCCGCAGCTGATAACCCTGGGGGGGCAACTGGTTATTCTCGGCGAAGGGGACCAGGATCTGGCGGCGACCCTGAGCCGCAGCGCTCACGAACACCCTCGTCAAGTCACCCTGGTGCAACGCTTCGACGAACGGCTTGCCCACCGCATCTATGCCGGCAGTGACCTACTCCTGATGCCGAGCCGCTACGAACCGTGCGGGCTGACACAGCTGATAGCCCTGCGCTACGGGACGGTCCCGGTGACACGCCATACCGGCGGCCTGGCCGACGCGATTGTCGACGCGGATGCGTCCCCGCAGTCCGGTAACGGATTCAGCTTTAACGACTTCAAGAGCGAAGCCCTGGTCGAAGCCGTATCGCGAGCCATTGCATGCTACCGTGA